>NZ_CP154263.1 GCF_039529835.1 Arthrobacter sp. TMP15 | reverse complement strand
CCCGCCAGAATTGTGTAGCCGTTGACCGGCAATTTCTCCGGTTTGTAGCCCTGGGGATGTTCTTCGCGGGCCTTGTGTATCGCAAAGCCCGGAAGTCATTACATTGGCGCGTACACGGCAAGCGTTACACTGCGAACCTCTACAATCCAAGGCCGTGGCTGAGCCTCGTGAGTGTCTCGCGAACGATCGTTACCGAGCAGCGCGCCAGGCTTGGCGTCCAATATTTCGCTACCAGTACCCCAGCCCAAAAACTCCATGCTGCCAACATGCACACCAGAACGTGCGTTCTCGGGATGCCCACATAGGCTGTAACCATGAACAAGCTGCGGTCCATATCTGGGGAGACCGAGGAAATCACCCAAGCGCTTCAACTCAGTGTCTATGTTGAGGAACTGGGGCGGCAGGCAGAAATTGCCAGCCGCTTCCTAACACGGGCGTGGCTAAGGGCGATGCGACCGGAGACTGACACTCACGACACGATGGTCTGGGGCGACCTGCAAGCTTCCCTCTTCGCCTGTATTGTCATTCAGCGGATGGTCCAGCCAAATGACGCGTCACACCATCCGAAGTCGACCAGAACACAGAGGCAGCAAAGGCTCACCGAGCGTTCGCATCAGCTCAACGACATCCTCCAGCTAGACGAGGACTTCCCGGTGCTCAACGTCAGGAAGATTAGAAACGCCTTCGAGCACTTTGACGGGGAGCTGGACGCACTGGTCCTTGCAGGCAGGCCTTCTATCGTCGACTGGCACATCTCCAAAGACGGTCTAAGTCTACGGACACCCCCCGGTCAGGACGGTCCAGTCACACAGGCATTGCGTGTCTTCTACCCTTCCGGTGGAACTCTTCACTTCGGAGACCTATTTCTCGATCTTTTCAGCATGGACTGCGCATTACTGCAATTGAGGGATGAACGTGTACCAAAAGCACTCAAGGAACTAAAGGCTAAGTCCGCAACCGGACCGAAGCTCTTTGGGGCGCCACAGCTCATCCACCTGATTCCTCCGGAAAAGACCGAGCCGCGCCTTGCCGAGTGGCTAAAAGTCCGAGAGGAGATAGGACATGCCGTTCCCTACCAGGTGCCCAGATGATGACGCCCGCACTTTCATGTCGGAATCGCTGATGGTTCTCGCCCTGTCCGCACGGTGACAACAGGGTCAGCTCACGGCAGCCCTGAAAACACTCTGGATTCTGAAGAGCCACAAATCAGACTAACGTCGGATATTCCACTTTTTCACAAGCCACCCCTTTACCTCCTGGAGCGGCGCTTTCTCGCAGAGCCTCGTGGGGCTTGTTCATGTGAAGGCATCTAGATCCTGATTTTTTGTGTCGTTGGTGACGGCTGAAGCCCGGAGAGGGTGTGACGGCGGCGAGGAGGAAGTGAGAACTCTAACTCTTTATATACACCAACCGTCTAAACAGCTACGAGGTGTCGTTCAAGGGCACTGAGCTCTCCGTAGTCATTGGGTATCCAGGGGTCCCATTCTGATTGTTCTTGGTCGTAGAGATCTTCTTCGTAAATCACGGGGACAAGATGCCGTTCGAGATGGGCGTGCCAAACTCGGCGTTGTGCTTTGACGATGCTGCGATGTTCTTCGTAGTCTCCTTGGACACCCAACCATTCGGCAATTGTGGTGAGGTTGGTGCTGTGTATGAGCTGCCAGTAGCCATGGTGGCGCTCAATCATGGACAGTTCCGCCAAAGTAGTGAGTTCTCTGGCCACCGTAGGTCGGCTCATTCCTGTAGCCCTGACAATGTCAGCGGTGGTGGGGGAGTGCCGCCCTCGTTCAATGGCCTCGTATACCAGGGCTGATGGTGCGCCGAGAGCTCTAAATACAGGACGAATGCCGTAGATTTTACCTTTTCTCCACGCAGTAGCGTTAGCCAGGTCTTGCCAGTGTTCAGGGAGACCTAGCAGGTAGATATCAGCCTGCTTGCCATGAGCGTTCTCAATTTTAGAGAGAAGACCGCCGCTGTACTTCACTAGATGCGGTAGCAACCTGGCTATCGTCCCGTGATGGTGCCCCATAGCGAGAGCGAACGCCCTACAGCCCACATTGATCGCTAAAGATCCTTTCGCGCGCGCGAAACCTAGAACAGCCCGAAGAAGGAAGCGGAGAGTGATTCCTTCACGTCCAGTGCGAGCGAGGCGTTGGTCAATAACGGAATAAAGAACATTTTCGATGTCATTGATCTCGCTCATCGTCGAGAGCCGGGATCGAGGTTGAACGGCACCCCCGCTGTGGGTTAAGGGAGGCTCTGTGTCGTATTTATTGCTAGACCTTTTCCCCACTGGTTGATGGCGTTGTTTCTCGGTTACCCATGCGGATGCGTTCTCCCATTCCTTGACCAGTAACCTCTCCAGGCGTGTGTCGTTACCGTAGAGCGCCCGGAGACCAGCGAAATCGGTGCTGAGTCGTGCTTGTATCTCTGGCAGGCTGACCTGCCAGGCGCATAGGTGATTTAGTACAGCTATGCGGGCTTCTGAGTCGCTTTTGTACCGTGTGGGGTCATAGCGGCCGGTGCGAGCGATGTTGCGCAACACGGAGCCGCGCAGGATCAAGTCAGTGGAGGGACCGACCGAGGGGTTGGTGTCTTTGACAGCAAGGAAGCTTTTTTTGCTGGTTTTTTTGGCGCGTACTTGAAGAATAGATGCGGCCAGCGCCTGTCTTAGCGCTTGTACAGCAGCGGCCGGGTTACGGCGAATCAAAACGTCGTATGCCTCTGAAAGGGGCGTATCTAGGACTTGGTGTCCAGTGAGCGACTTGTGCAAAGAGCCAGGTGGGCGAATGCAACCATCAGTAATGTTCTGATGTGGGCCTGGGTCCAAACTAGGGAAGCGCGTAGCAAGAGCCTCTACGAGTTCTCGAGCGTCTTCAGCAGAGAGCCGATCAATAACAGGAACATAAATATGGCGTCCACCGCTGGGGGAGTGGTCAGCCACAAACCTCAATCCACAGGATGTAAGTAAGGCGCATATCGCCTCCGCATCATCGTCAACCACTGCCTGCAGGGCTTTAGAGGTGTCAAGGTCAAGGCACAAAGTTGCTACGGAGCCATCTGCACCATGGACCATCACTGCGACAGCACGAGCCGGAAGAGCTTTGGTGATGTGGGGCGGATTGGAGCGAGAGCGAGGATATTTCCCGCCGCGGGTAGCAAACCGCATGACAGGGGCGCCGGCAATTAAAGGCGCGAGAGCAGCCCATGCTTGAGCATGGACAGAGCCACTCGCCGACACGTTAGATGTGTCAACTGAGTAGGTTTTACCCAAAAAAGCGTGTGCGTGTATGATGGAACCATTCCTTAGCAAAAGCGGGCATGACAAAGCCGCTGTTGTTGAAGTAGCTACAAACCGAGAAACTTGCCGGTTAGAGGTTTCTAGCTACAGATTGAGTTTCAGGCAAGGCCCGCAGTTTGCGGGCCTTTTGCCGTTTAAGAAGCCTTTGCTATAGGCAAAGCCTCCTGTTTTACGTCGTTAAGTTTGTTGGGTAGACCCGCATCCCGATCAATAAGGGCTCCGACGTAGTCAGCAAGAGAAAGTCCTGCCCGTTGAGCCGCGTACCAGGCCCGTTCATGTTGGACAGGCTGAACCAGGTTATTCAAGGGAACTTTGTTCCCTTTGAGCTTGGGGGGTATGTAATCAGCCATATGACAAACATATGCCACTGCCAGTGCCAGCGCTAGCGCTGGTTGCGGCGTGTCGCTGGATAATCACTCAATTCTTAGATGAGATTGAACAATTTTTTCAGTCCCGTACTCCCTTAGTGCTTTCCACGCTGTCGCAAGCCCCGCGATTATGAGCAGTGCAGAGAAACCACTGATGATCTGACCAAGCTCGTAGATGCTAGGCATTGCAAAGCCTGCGAGTAAAATCACTGCCCTCACTACGGCAAGAATGAACCCTCCAGCTAGGAGAACAGATGCTGCCCGCCGAAGTGTTTGAGATCCTGTACGAGCGTCACGAACCAGTGGTCCCGTAATTACGGCACCCAAGTAACCGATGTAAATCACGATGACAGCGTTGTAAGCGAAAACTAACGGATCATCAATATAGGCGCCGAGTCCTGGTGAAGGGGTGGGAGTGTTCGTGAAAGCAAAGAGCCCCATCGCAAGTGAGAACGTGGCAACAAGAATGACTTTCCCGGATAGTCCAGCCGTCAGCCGCAGGGATCGTTGACTATGTAAGGTTTTAGCCAATTCGCTGACCAGAATATTAACAGCTAATAGTAAACCCAACTTCGCAAATAAGTCTGTGAAGTTGGTACGAAACAAGAGTTCGTCCACGGCAGCGTAGATGACTGGAATCATGAGACCAAAAGCTAACGAGGCGCATAGCCCACTGAGAAATATAGCCTGATTCCTACTCTGGCTAAGTCCGGGTAAGCGTGTGATCGTCAGCGATGCAGCGGTGATTAGAACGGCCCAAAAAACTAGATCCATCAGCCCAATGCCTCCAAATAATTCTTGTTCTCTTCGACCACATCTACCTTTTTCTTGGTAAGACGGCGAAGAGCCGTGAGCCTATCTGAGGCTAGGTCGATTAAATCGATATCGCTTATCTCGGAGAGTGCATTATCCCGCCCATACAGGGGCCAGCCTGCTTCTTCTGGGGTGACGACCCCCGATACGACTAGGCCGTTGGCACTCGATACTCCACTAAGTCTGGAGATAAGTATCGCAAGCTCTGGTGTCAACCGATTGTCTGTAAGTTGTGCCGAGAAGTTGCTTGGAGCTATCCCCGATCGTTCAGTCACTTTTCTCCGCAAATCGCCAGGGTCAATGGCATCTATCCAGGTTCTCACAGACTCTTCGTTGGGGATCTTGCTCAACTCCACATGTGCCATCATGTGGGAGAAGTCTGCGCGGACACGTGAGAGAAGATGAACAAGGACATCGGTATGAGTAAGTTGGCTCAGTAGTTCCGCTGAGGTAACAGGTAGTCGGTTATCAATGAGATCGGTGTAGCCAGGGAACTGGCCAAGTACGTCTAAGGGATTTAAACCTGCCGCTCTAGCTGCGCTGATGACGGTGTACACCGTCATACGGCCACGAATCTTTTGGTTCTGAAGTGTAGTTCGCTTCATACCTAAGAGTGCGGCTAACTCTGCCGTGCCGTGGGGCATGCCGGCTTCTTGCAGCCATGCTGAGAAGTCGCGAAACGGTATCGACATGTTTTCTTCCCCTCCGAAGATTATGAGTAGGAGTGCCTGATCCCCTGTCTATTTGGACTAACTTGTCACTTATTTATAAGTTATTGGTAAATGTTATCGTAGTGTCTATTGCGAGGAGGGGGTAGGCTGCGCATCGAGATGGCCCATGGTGCCTTCGTACATCAAAATTATCTACCCTTTAGGTATTGCAAAAGCTCTGTTACAGCAGAATCGAATCCGTCAGCGCTAACTTTGTATATGACGCGAACACCTTGCCGGTCAATGTCTGCGTCAGATTCAACTGCTCCAAGCTCTTCCAGCCTCACCAGATGCCTAGCAACCGTTCGATAGTTGACCTTGAGATATCTGCCAATATCCCCCGAGGTTGCCCCGTCCGGGCTCTGCCAAAGATGCCGGAGAATCGCCGCCCTGAGTGGGGTCATGCCGAAAATTTCGATTACTTCTGCGGCCTCTCTTGGAGGCGGTGGTGTCGAGTATACATATTTCGGCATCCTCTGATTCTGTCAAACAGTTAACGACACAGACTTCACTGTATCTATAAATGGTACAGTGTAAATATTGTACCCCCAACGGTCTTCGGTCGTTTTTGGTAAATGAAACGTCCAAGAAAGTGAAGAAAACACATGTGTGGAAGTAAACGCTTCGGAAGAGTCGTCGAGGCAGCAATGGTTGGTCTGTCATGGTGCTGCTGTGAATGAAGAGTCCGGGTCGGGCGCTGTGGCTTTGGTGGCTGGTGCGTTTCTGTTGCCGGTTCTACTTGTGGTGCTGATCGTGTTGGGCATGAGCACGAGTTCACCAGCAGCGGCCGTGTGCTTGCCTGGTGTGTCTGTTGACACCACTAAATTGCCGACAACGCCGGTTGCTGGGTTTGAGGGTGAACAGCTCAAGAATGCGGCATTGATTATCAATGCCGGTCAGAAACTGAACCTCTCTACTCAGGGTCAAACCGTGGGAGTCATGGTGGCTATTGGTGAGTCCGGGTTGCGTGTGCTGGATCATGGCGACGGGCCGGGGCCTGATTCACGCGGTCTTTTCCAGCAGCGCGATAATGGCGCGTGGGGTAGCTACACGGATCGTATGGACCCGACGATTAGCGCAACGAACTTCTTCAAAGCTCTGTTGAAAGTGTCCGGTTGGGAGTCCATGACTCCCACAGCGGCCGCGCACGTAGTGCAAGGCAACGCTGACCCGGACCACTACTCAAAATATGCCCAACCTGCCAGCGCGGTCATCGCCTCATTGGCTGGCATCACGGTCGAGGAAGCATCTTGTGAGGGTTCACCCGGTATTCCGGGGGAGTCAGGCAAGGATGACGATTACGGGTTCAAGGATGGCCTATACAACGCCAATAACCCGGTGACTGGGTTTTCGTATAAGAACTGCACGGACTTCGCGTGGTGGCGGATGATGCAGCAAATCAACATTACTGATCCGTCCCAAATGGACGCTCGGGCGCTGGGACCTGGTCACGCACTGACGTGGGGACCGACGTGGCAGCGCGAGGGCTGGACCGTGACGATGACACCTAAGGTTGGGGCCATTATTTGGTACGGCCCGGGCAATCCTGGTGGTGATCCTCTCTATGGCCATGTGGCTGTGGTAAAGGCCATTGCCGCTGACGGCACGGTCCTTGAAGAGGGCTACAACATGGGTCCGGATCATTTAGGCGGGTACTACACACGCACTATCGCCGCTAGCTCACCCTCTGGGTACTTACTCATTCCTAGCAGCGATCAGTTCGCTCAAGCTTCCTAACTAAGAAGGAAATTTCTTGATGAAAGCAAAGCTCTTCCAACTCGTGACCGCTGCGGGAATCGCTGTGACCGTACTTACTGGATGCTCTGGGCAACCAGTCGCACCGAGCGCAGAAACCGAAGAAGTCTCTGCCACCGTGACCGCTACTGCCACGGAATGCGGTTCTTGCGATGGGTCACCTCAAGCGGACCATACCGGGATCAGTGATCCGGGATGGGATGACCAGGCTAAGACCGATGCTCTGGATGTGGCCTCTCAGGCCATGGTTCTCTACAACCGCCGCACGGTGGATAGCAAAATGTGGATTTATGAGCTGGCCCAATACATGACTAACGAAGCCGGGGCTAAATATCAGGGCGTGGACCCAGCGAACATCCCGGTCTTCAAAACCATTGGCGCGCCGAAACTACTCATAGATGAGGGAAATGGCTTCGCAGCTCATGTTGAATTTCCCACGACCATCGGTGTTTTCGACTTCGATCTGAACCGTCAAGGCGCTAATCGTGAGTGGAAGATCAAGTACATCAATATGCCTGACGGCTTCCACTAACCCTCCCTATCGAAAGAAGAAGATCACTATGGCTATTGATAAATCTCTTGTTCAACCCCTTCCGGTCATTAGCGCCATCATCAACAGTGACGACACCGGAGTGCTCACGATCGACTCAACTGAGGAAGCCCACACCGGAGAAACCGCCGATGCTTTACGCCAGTCTCTGATGGCCCGGGTCTTTGCTGAGGCCGCCACACATGGCCGCCCGGTGCGGGTTAGCACGATGGATGAAACGGGTCTTTCTACCTTGATCTGCTCGCCCAGTGGTGAGGTTGAAATTGAAGATGACTCCCCAGCACCGGCCGCACCGGCACTGAAAATTCTTCCCCTTGATGTTCAGGACATACCGAAAGCGCCGGCTACCCCACCCTCTATGACGCGGGTTCCTGTGAGCACCCCAGACGTAGTACAGGGGAGTGCTCCGGAGGCTGGCAGTAGTCGGCGTGCTTTGCGTGAAGCCGGTTCTTTTCTGGCTACACCAGCCGCTCATGAACCAGCCTCACAAGGATTTCGGGGAGCGTTGAACAATCTAGGGCTCTCCCTGGCACCCTCAGCGGGGGAGTTGAGCGAACGCGAAGACATTGCTTTAGTCTCTAAGCACTTCGCCGGGACCCGCGTGGTGGCTGTCGTGAACCAAAAAGGCGGATCAAATAAGACACCTACCGTCGCTAACTTAGCTGCCGTGTTCGGCCGTAACGGGGCAAGTGTGGTGGGTTGGGATAACAACCCCACGACCGGGACCTTGGGGTGGCGTACGGAAAAGGGTGATCACAGCAGAAGTGCCCTCGATGTGATCGCTACCGCTGATGCTTTGCTCTCACCTACGGCACAATCTGCGGATATTAACGCTTACGTGCATCACCAAAGCACGGATAAATACGACGTACTGCGCTCGGACTCGGATGTGGCCGGTACTCACGAAGTCAACGCCGAAGAAGTAGACGTTCTCCATCGAGTCCTCACGAAGTATTACCGGCTCATTCTGATGGATTCAGGGAACAACCACCGAAGTGCTGAGTGGAACCGCATGATTGATCACGCCGATCAGTTAGTGGTCCCCACGACCAACGAAGAAGACCGTGTAGAGGCGGCCCTTCTGACGTTGCAGGGCTTGGACCTTCGGTGTGAGCGCTCCGCTGCGTTGGCTGCCAACGCCGTCGTTGTCGTCTCCGAACGTCAAAGCGGGGAAGGACGCCTGTCATCCGCGACCGCTGATAAGTTCCGTCCCTATGTCCGGGCGGTCAAGATCGTGCCTTTTGATCCGGCGTTGAAGTCTGGCCAGATCCGGTACGGTGCTTTGCAGTCCCGAACTCAAAGAGCGTGGCTTGCGGCTGCTGCTGCGGTAGCGAGCGGATTGTGAACGTGACCGATCAGAGCCTCAATCCTTGGGTTCAGGCCGCACAGAACATCACACCAGAACCTGCCCACCAGGTCCTGCCCCCGGCTGTGCCGCGTGAGTTACCGGTCTTCCTTGCCGCTCACGGTGGGGCCGGTGCAACGAGCTGGGCACATATCCTCGGGGCCGTCGATGGGGGACTACTGAGCACCCCGGCGAAAGCGGCATTGCTTCCCGGAGCAGAAATTGTGTTGGTAGCCCGAGCCAGTCTCGACGGTATAGATGCGGCGAAATCTGCGATAGCCATTCATGGCTATCAACAGTTCGCTTGCGTTCTGCTGGTGCCCTCGGGACCTGGGAAGATGCCGCGATTGATCACTGATGAGGTCAAGGTTCTTTCCGGTGCGATCACCATAGTGGCCGTTCTTTGGACACCGGCGCTACTTGCCCGTCGAGCAGCCCTGTTGGGCCAGAACGATATTTCCCTCAAAGAACTTAACAAGATTACTGCCGCCCTGACAGAGGCTGGCATCACCATTCAAGGAGAAACAAAATGAACATCATCACCAGCATCACCGTCTTTGCAGGGAACTTGAGTGCCGAAGCTAAGCCACTGCCTCAAGAAGTCACTAATGGTCTGGACACCATCAAAAGCTGGGTACAGATCATCGGTGGTTCCATCGCCGTTATCGGACTCATGATGCTTTTCGTGGGCTTGTTCTTCGCTCATAAGCACGGTCATGGTCAAGAGTTCATGGGTAAGGCCGGCTGGTGGCTCGTCGGGGCCATGGGCTTCGGTCTTGCCGCCGTGATCGCCCCTATCTTCCTCTCTATGTAAAGAAGCGGTGATTCTTCAATGAGCAAAGCAATGAAAACATCCAAAACACTCGGTAAAGGGTGGTGGATATCCCTAGGAATCGTGCTGGTTGTTGCGTTCCTAGCTGTCCTGATTTTCGTCAAACCTGCCACGAAGACACCTGAACCAATCGCTCAGCCCACCACCAGCAAAACAGAGAAACCAGCTGGCGGTTGCGACGTCCCACTGGGGGATACCTCATCAAAACCCGCCATGCCAAAGGACCTCCGCTGGGAAGCAGCTAAAGGTTGGACATGGCCTGTCTCCGACACCTACGGACCCACACAGGATAAGGACGGGTACGGAGTCTGCTTCGCCCGTTCCCCCTTGGGAGCCGCATTGGCTATGACAACGATATTTGCTTCCGGTAACACGATGGACGCCAAGGAGGCCATCGAAATTTACGTAGCCGATACCGTTGGCAAAAAAGCGGCCCTAGCCGAATCCGCTCCATCCAGCTCCGCTCCAATGACGCCAGCTGGGTTCTCGATTGAAGCCTACACACCTGATCTCGTAGAGCTCACAGTCGTCTACTCATTCCCTTCAAGTTCAACTGGATACGTAGGGTTCCCTTCCTCCATGACGTGGGAGGACGGCGACTGGAAAGCAAAGGTTTCGGACAACGGAAAAGTAAGTGGCGATCGGACCACTAAACCAGTCACAGGAGGGTTCCAAAGCTGGGGTGGACCAAATGTCTGATTGTGGTTTCTTCGACGGTGGTTGCAAGGCTAAAGACGCCATTACGGGTGCGATCGACTCTGGTGCCCAAGATATGGGCAAAATGATGATGACTGCGTGGGATTCGGTGATGAAGTCTTTTCTGACTTCATGGCTTGATGTTGGTTTGATGGTGCAGTTGGATGCGGGTTCGGTGCCGTGGTTGACTCAACAACTGCATACGTTCAGCGTCTTCTTCGCTGTCATCGGGGTCATGCTCGCCTGTATCTGGACGATGGTTCATGCACGCGGGGATAAGGCTATCCAAGTCAGTAAATCCCTATTCCGTGTCTTTCTGGTCACCACGCTAGGAACGGTTCTTATCCAGGTGGTTCTGGCCGCTGGGGATTCATTCTCCACGTGGGTTCTTGAGAGCGCTGGAATTTCCTCTGACGGTTACGAAGTTATTGGTTACGCCGCAGGGCTGGCTCCTGGCATAGCTATCATCGCCGGAATATTCGGTGTGATAGCAACACTGTTTCAGTGGGGCATCATGATGGTTCGTGCCGTTGTTCTGCCCTTATTGGTGGCTGTCTGGCCGCTCTCGGCGGCTGCCTCGATGGTTCAAGGTGGGGAAGAAACCTTTTCAAAAGTCACTAAATGGCTGATTGCTTTCTTGCTCTACAAACCGGTAGCGGCCATCGTTTATGCCTTCGCGTGGAAGATGAAATCCGGGGATGACGGTGTAGGCGGGGTCATCAGTGGAATGTTGCTTTTGGTGTTAGCCGTCGCGGCGCTTCCTGCCTTGATGAAACTTGTTTCCCCCGGTACAACGGCCCTTGGTGGGGCTGCTGGTGGCGGAATGGCGATGGCTGCTGGTGCCGCTGTCGTTAGTGCCGGTGTTGCTGTAGGTGCCGCTGTTGTCACTGGCGGGTCTAGTGCTGGCGCTACGGCCGGTAGCGCGGGGACTACGGCAGCTTCTACTAGCACTACGACGGCCTCGACAGCTCAAGGCACTGGCACGGCCATGACTGAGGGCAGTGCCGCAACCACTGGTAGCAGTCCTGCCTCCAATACAGGATCTTCGGCACTAGGTTCTGATTCTCCTAGCCCCTCGGGCCCACAGGGTGATAGCGGCGCTGACGGCAGCGACGGTTCTGGGACCGCTGGCGATTCTGGTCCTTCTGGTTCCCCAGCACCAGGCAGTGGAGACGGTGGCTCTAGTCCTAGCGGTGGAAGCTCCGCTGAGGGATCTTCTGGTAGTCGGTCTGGTTTACAGGCCGGGGCTCAATCACTGGGCGGCACTGTCGCTGATGGTGGAAAAGACTCTGATGGAACGGATGTGATTGGCGAATGAGCGAGAACGTAAGCCAAGAGAAATTTGGTAACTGGCTTGAACCCTCTTCTCCGGGGATGTTTGGCCTGAGTCTGGGCGCGTTGATTGTTGCTGGCGTTGGCCTTGTTTTCACGCTGCTGTGCCTGATGAAAAGTCTCTACCTTCCCGCGCTGATCATTGTGGCTATTACTGCTGCGGTGGTGTTGTTCGGGTTGGTGAAGTGGTTCGGTGCCACCCTGCTTTCCCGGCTCACCGACAAGGCATCCTTGGCGCTGCGCCGGGTCAACGGTGAAACGTTCTACGTCACCGGGGCTTTATCCACGTTGCCTCATGAGGATTTAGAGCGTTTACCTGGTGCGTTGGTCAACGTTGATACCGTCTCGGGTAGGGATGGTTTAGGCCGTCCGTATTCATTGCTGCATCATAAATCTGTTCACCAGATCGCCGCCGTGTTTGGTTGCTCTCCGGATGGTTCAGCCATGCAGGAACAAGGGGTGGTGAATGCTCAAGTTGGTCACTTCGGTGCGTGGGTTTCTTCCCTGAGTGTTGAGGATGGTCTGAGTGGGGCAACGATTGTTGTTGACTCCGCCTCGGAATCCTCCGCTGGGACGTGCGCGGCCGTCCGTGACGCGGTATCCCCGCATGCCCCGGCCTTTGCTAAAGAGGTTCTTGACGCCGCTGTCGGTACGTTGCCAGCGCGCACCTCGGTGTTGAATGTGTACTCCACTTTGGTGTGGGACGTTGAAGCCCTCGGGGGTAAGGGTGATGATATTTCCTCACCCGTTGCTGAAATCGCTTCGCGTTTACCCAGCCATACCCAGCTCCTTGACGCTGCCGGCGCCGGTGCCCCTAAACCGCTAGTGGAAGCTGAACTATCCCATATTGCCCAGTTGGCGTATCAGCCAGGGCGGGATCAAGAACTGGCTCTCGATGCGCTGCAGGGCCGCCAAGCGGAGAGGAAATGGGCCCATGCCGGTCCTAGTTTCTTCGATGACTCACGCGGCCGTGTGGTCTTCCATGATGGGGTCGCCTCGATGACGTTGATGATGACGATTCCTCCCGGCGCCCACATCACGGCGAAGTCCTTTGATCGCTTATTCGGACCGAACGCTAAGTTCCTACGTAAACGAGTCCTGATCACCTACCGTCCGGTGGATGGGGGAGTGGCCGCTAAAACGGTGGACCGTCTAGCGAAAACCGCTGACTGGCGGATTAGTACCCGTAAGGGCCGGCCAACGACCTTTGATGCAGCCCGGAAAGCTATAGCCGTTAAAACCGAATCAGACTTGCAAAAGGGTGCACGGTTGGCGATGTTCTCCATCATGGTCACGGTCACGTTCGCCCCAGATAAAAAGTCGTACGGGGAGGCGTTGAATCAGGTGAAGTCGTTGATGAATACGTTGATTATGCCGTACCGCTTCGTGGAACATGCCGGCTCGGCCGCGTTCCACACCACACTGCCCTTTGGTGTGTTGCCGTGGAAGTACAGTTCCAAGCCGTTGTGGATGGAAGGGGTTCTCTGATGGGAATTTTCAGCAACATCATCAAGCACCATAAGACCTCTCGCGGGTTGACTGGTCTAGGTGGAGGCCGGTGGGGGAAAATTCCTCAACCGCCCCAGTGGTATTCATCCTCTACGCAGCTGTGCGGGATTTACCCTTTCTCCGCTGGTACCTCCCGCCCGAACGTGGGAACACCCTTGGGCCGGGATATGAACGTCAATACTGCTGTGTGTGGGGATATGAAGACCTGGTACGACGCCGGTCTGATTTCTTCCCCGTCGATGATGCTCTTTGGCCTCAATGGCAACGGTAAATCCAGTATGGCTTTACGGTTCATGTATTCCATGGCTGCACGCGGGATTATCCCGGCAGCTTTTGACCCGATCAAGAATGAGTACGGGGAAGCCATTGAAGCAATCGGTGGGAACCGTTTCAGTTTCGGCCCCGGTAAACCCGATCATATTAACGGCCTTGACCTAGGTTCCCTCGGTGATGCTGCCGCCGAGATTGGCGGTGAAATTGGGGACCAACTTTACGCCTTAGCTATTGATAAAGCGGTAGATACGGTGATCTTGTTTACCCAGATCAACCGTGGCTCGAACAAACCACTCTCCGATATTGAAGAAACTGTTCTAGAGGAACTGGTCAAGGTCGTCATTCACACAGTCAAAGATCCGTGGATGCCGGATCTTCTACAAGCCTTTGACCACGTTCCCCCAGACGTGCTGGAAATTTCTGGTTGTGACACTGCTACTGCGTTCCATGCAGAATTCAAGGGACTCGGCCAGTCTCTGCAAGCCCTCATCAAGGGCCGCATGGGCGCGCTACTGCTCGGGCGTAAGAGCGTGCGGATACCTTTGGGCAATCCGGGCGGGTTCTGCTTCGATACCTCATCCATCCCCGAATCAAACTCTAAAATGCTTTCAGCGGCAATGCTGGGCACATGGAATATTGGCTTCTCTGCCATGGATGCCCACTGGGAACTAGCCGAATTTGAGCGACGTAAAGCGGCCGAAGCGGCCGCGTGCGGGGACTTCTACGAACCTAAAATGCGCTGGGGTTCCTACTTCGCCATTCAGGACGAATTTTGGTACCCCATGCGTGCCTGTGAAGGCATCATTGACCGCGCTGACCGGGTAGGACGCACGAACCGTGGCCAAGGGGTCAGCGAGCTAAAAATTACTCACAGCCCCAAAGATTTCCTGTCCCTACCCAACGCTAAAGATCGAGAGACAGCGAAAGGTTTCGCCCAGCGCTGCGGGATGCTGGGCCTGATGGCCCTCACCCTTGATGACCTGGACGCTCTGAGCGCTGTTCAACCCTTAAACGCTCGTGAAGTCGCCACCGTTGCCGGTTTCAACGTTCCCCCCTCATGGGCTCAAAAACCCGCCGCTGATGGAAGCCCGACACCTCCACCAGGGGCGGGAAAGATCCTGCTGAAAGTTCCGGGACGAGTCGGCATTGCTGTGCAGATGACCTTGACTCAGATTGAGGATGAAAAACACGTCACGGACGCTCGAAGCCGTATCTCTACTACCCCGGAAAGTTTGGTGGCCTAAATGGGTGCCCCAACACGCGCACGCTACCTTCGCCGTCGTGATCGTGCCACGACGATTCTCATTTCCATCGTCGTTGCTATCGCTCTTTCGATTACTGCCGGTTTCTCCCTCGGGCAGTGGTTCCGCACGAGTGTGTGGGCCTCTCCGGCCGCCGTCATTCTCACCCTGACCAAAAAAGAGGCGACGTGGACACCGCTGTATTTGATCGGCATGGGCGTGGCCGCGTTACTCGTTCTTCTTCTTGTTTTTGCAGGCATGTTCGTGTGGCGGAAAATGGGGGGCAGGTCTGCGTGGGTAGATTCCGCGGCACCTCATATGGCTTCAGTTTCGGAAGTGAAGTCGTTGACGCAGAAGTCGGCCCAAGCCACGGCAAAGCGTTTGGGTGGTGGTACAGAGGGTTTCGTGGGTCTTCCCCTCGGGGCGGTTTTACCGGCGGGGAAGATGCTTTACACCTCTTTAGAAGATGTGGGATTGTTGTTCGCTGGCCCTCGTACGGGTAAGTCTTCCTGCTTCGGCATCCCGCACATTCTTGATGCCACCGGCCCGGTGTTGGTCACTGAGAATAAGCGTGGGCTTCACGATCACACTCGGGGCGTCAGAGAGGCTGTTGGAAAGGTCTTCGTCTTTGATCCGCAGGCGATTGTGGGGGAATCAGCGGATTGGTGGTTCAACCCCTTGGCGCCGGTCACCGATGAATCCAAGGCTTATGACTTGGCCGAGTTGTTCGCCAAGGCCGAGATGGAGGCAGTGTCATCCTCGGCTAACGGAGGGTTCTTTGAAGAACGAGCCACGACGTTGCTACGCGGACTGTTCCTAGCCGCAGCGATCAGTCAAGGACAAGCCCTACCCAACGACGCTGGAACGACGGGAGCAAAGTACTGGTTACGCGATGTTCAGGAATGGATTGCCGCTCCCGAAGCAGAAGCGCCGGTGGCGGTGGAACTGCTCGATGGCACCATGTACAAGGAAGTCTTGAATGAGCTGATCGGTATTTACAACGCGGCCCCGCAGGAACGCTCCGGTGTTTTCTCCACCGCCCAGGTCATGACGAAAAGCCTATCCAACCGCCAAATTGCCAGTTGGGTGAATCCTGCCGCCGGTGAGGAGAACGGTGCGGGCCGGATGCTCTTTGACCCGGTGAAGTTCTTGGAAGGCTCCAATACGCTCTACAGCCTTTCCAAAGATGGTTCAGGTTCAGCCAAGGCGTTGGTCACCGCACTAACGGTGGCGGTCTGTGATGCTGGGGAGTTCAAAGCCTCCACCCTTCCTGGGGGCCGGCTAAAAGCGCCTTTGGTGGTGGTTCTGGATGAAGCGGCCAACGTGTGCCGGTGGCCCAAACTTCCCAAGTTGTACTCCCATTACGGATCGCGCGGGATTCTCATCGACACGATTCTCCAGTCCTACCCGCAAGGCGAAGGTGTGTGGGGCAAGGCAGGAATGGATGCCCTTTTGGAGGCTGCGAACTGGGTGGCTTACGCGGGAGGGAACAAGCCCGGACATCTTCTGTCCTTGTTCTCTGATGCTATCGGTGACTACTACTACTCGACCCCGGGTTCCCCGGGATCCCAGGGAATGCCGCGCGGGCCTCGCCAGGAACAAAAAGATAAGGTCTTTGATCCGGCAGAACTCTCTGCGCTTCCCAAGGGACGGGCAGTGTTGCTCTCCTCGGGGAACCGGGCTGCGCTGCTGCGGACTGTGCCGTGGATGGTGACTAAGCATCAAGAAGGAATCCGGGCATCGTTGAAGAAGTACGATCCGCAGGCAGAAAACACCATCAAGGAAGCCACTGAATCTATAGAAGCTATGCGTCGTGATCCTGACGCGGTGGCCGGGGTAGCGGCATGAGTGAAGCATACGATGAGGAAACCGGGGAAGTGATCGACGATGGGGACTCACAGGACGGTGAAGAAGCTCAAGCGGCAGAACCCAAACACCAAGACGTGTACGAGTTCTTTGAACGCACTTACAGCCCCTATTACGAACTGGCTGACGCCAGGATGAGCGCTTTGAAACGCGATAGTCCACTCATGTCGTGGTGCGATCAGTGGTGGCTCCACAAGTCCGTCGTGGGGCGCATGGTCGCGGCCTGGTATGCCTGGGAAGACGCCTTCGCTGCCGGGGGAGGGGCAATGTCCTCATGGATACTCGAACACGCGGACCGGCACTACGACCGGGTCATGTCCGAAGAAGGACCCTTCAGAAAATGCAAAAGCGGTCACACCGACGACCTCGACGAGTACCGGACCATTGCTGCACCCGACTCACTCAGGTTGCATGACGAAGCTAAAGCCGACCATGACATCGGGACGCAACAATGGGGACTTGGAACAGCAAGCAGCAGTGGCGTGCGATTACTGTCACCGCCAGCGGACAAGCTTTTATCATGAAGAAGATCTCGCGGCTGAACGCCCACACACACATTCTCTAGCAACGAGTAAAGGAGTCAGCCATGTCAGAAATGAAGAATCAGGAAGCTTCAGAGGCCCGCCTCGTTCTTCCAAGAATCGCCAATGTATTCCACGTACCAGGAGCGCCCGAAGGTGCCACTCGAGCAACTCTGATCGCTCTGGAAGCGGAGGCAATTCGGTTCCGTGTCATCGCCCTTAATGAACACGACGTCCCTGATCTAGGGTGGGATCAGTTTGCTGGGCTTGACCAGAACGTTCAATGGCCAGTCGTGGAGATCAGCTCGACCCTCGACTTTGACTATGTGCCTCTCGACGTGTGGTCCGGCCATCAGCCAGAGAAAATCATCGAGTGGGGCCAGAAGATGGTGACCATCGAAGAAGAAGAAATTGAGGATGCGGCCAAATTCATCCTCCACGCGATGGGTTCCAACCTCGAGGAATCTAACCAAGTAGCAAACGTTCGTCGAGCGGTTGAGGCCGAGAAGATGGTTGAGCGGTGCCTGGACCCCAACTCAACGCTACCCACAGCTGCAACCTCTCTGCTTCCGATCCACAGACTCGTTGTTTCACACCGCGGAAACCCGCAAGAAGTCATTGCCGATCCGCAGCTAGAACAGGCGCTAGACGCGATGCTGCAGAACCAGCAGTTTGGCTTATCCGACGGCGACGGTAATCCCCTCATCACGGCAAGGGAGGTGGTTTCTTTCATGCGAGGTACCCTCGCTGGCCAGGCTGAACTTCTTGCCCAGGACAGGGTAACCGCAGTGGCCAGCGGAGCTGCTAAGGCTGCGGAGCTGGGCAAGGAGATGCACTTTGGTGTGGAGGGACACAGCAAAGAGGACAACGCGCGCAGGCTGGAGGCTGCACAAGCCGTCCAGGCTGTCTTGATGCGCGACGGACTTGATGACCCCACTGAGCCGTTCGCCCTAACCTCTGTTATCGAGCATGGCGGGAACTTGTCAGAAGTAGTCAACGACCCGGGCTTATACGAAGACCTCCGCGAGAATTTGAACCTCCCCTTCGTTCAAGCAGCGACAGTCGAGGAGAAGTCCATCGACTACTTGGACCGTGGGACCAATCAGGACTACTTCGACTCGGTCGTTTCATCGTTGAAACTGAAAGAACAGTACGGAACCGACAAAGTTCTCCAAAAGGCCATGCAAGCCGCATCCTTCGCATCCTCCCAGCATCAATTTCCGGTGGCCCACGTCGCAGCAGGTAAAGGAAAGACTGCCACCACGACCCGCGGCAGCGCTCCGGAACAGCGCCAGCGCCAACAACCCGGCCTGGCGAGATAGCCTGCCTGCCGTTCACATTCGGATAGCCGTTTAGGGAACGTCTCATATGCGGCAATGATAGACACGGTACAAATGGTGTACAAAAACCAAGGAGTTCTTCATGGCATTACCTGCTGGCCCCGCCGTCACGGCGCACGCCTGAGCTACTACTAACGATGGGCACAGCAGGGCCGCTGCTGTCGTCACCGTCACTGTCACTGCCAGCTCGGCGGCCGTTGTTAACGCCTCAGTCACTGCCAACTATGAGACATCCCCTACACCCGAACAGAGGAAGAAAGTTCGGAAGAACACGATAATTCTTATCGCTGCTTTCGTTGTCCTTTTCATCCTCGCCTCAGCTCCCATCTGGCCTTTCGGAGTAACATTCGTGGGGGCAACGTGTGTTGCAATCGGAGGGTTTGTGTCCATCAGACACCGCCTGATGGAGGAAAGTAACGTGCCGTTGAAAGACGACTATAAGAACTTTCCACTCGCGTGGGTGGGTGTCGGTGGTGTGCTGGTCGCCGCCGACGCATTTGCACCTGCGTGGTCGATGATCACGGCATGGTTTGCCTCTTACTTCGGATAGAACATTTGCTGTGGCACGCAAAGAGCGGCCTTCGGCGATAGATTCGGAGCCGCTCTTTCTTTTCTACACTGTGCAGTGTCACCGTGCACCGCGTTCTGGTGCTGGACGCTGCGGCGCTTTGGCCGGGCCGGTGGTCCTGGTGGGGGTTGGTGGTGTGCGGTCCCTTTTCGCGGCTTTGTCGGGTTGGGGCCGTGGTGAGCTGTATTGGTTTTGCGCGAAGGCTTTCGCTTCCATTGCTTTGGCCAGCATCCTTTCCTCGGCTGTTTGGGGCTGCTGAGGTTCTGCAGGCGGGGTTTGAGCGGGTGCTTTCTCAGGTTCGAGGGATGCTTTGAGTTTGGCGTCGAGGTCTTTGCTGGTTTCGCGTGCTTGTACCAGCTCGTTCTCGTATTTGAAAGGCCGCGCTAGTTGTGCCTCCGCTTCCACGACGGCCAGTTGTTCGTTGGCTATCGTAGTTTGGAGCTTTTGGGCTATGTCGGGGATGGAGGAGACCCGGTTTTCCAGTCGTGTAATGAGGCCAGCCCCGCTCTCCATGATTTCCCTACGCGCCAGAACAAGGCCGGTGTCTGGTACGCCTTTCGCTTCGATGAGCAGGTCTTGGTACTCACCGAGGCGGGATTGGTGGAAGGCGTTAGAGACGACGAGTTCGTGGCCACCAAGGGTGGCCACGGTGCCGTAGTCCTTGGGAGTACGGCCATAGTTCCCGTAGTCGGTGGTGTTGTCCTTCGTCCATTGGTACAGCGCTGCCAGGGCGTCGGTGCGTTTGTCCACTGTGCCGCTGGCAAAGCGCATTGTGAAAGCGTCGCCGTTGGTGGGGGTCACTAGCGGGATGGCTGCCAGCACGGCGGGCAGTTTCCGCTCGGCCGTCTCAATACTGGTGAGGGATCGCGATTTGGCCCAGCGGACATTGGTGTGTGTTTGTTCGTGGCTTCGCTTGAGGCGTTCGAACCTGGTCCGTGTGGCGTCGGCTTCGATCTTTTCCATCAGCAGTGGGTTCCCGCTGGTGACTGCTTTGATCTGTGCCGCGTTCAGTGCTTGGTCGCCTACGTCTTCAATCTCTCGCACGTCCAGGCTGCCACGTAAGACTTGGTTGATCATGGTGGCTTTGCGTTGGATACCGTCCCACGCGGCACTATCTTGGCTGCCGACGGTGGCGTACTGGTAGATGTTGACTTCGGCGTTGCCGTTGCCTTGGCGGATGATCCGTCCGTCGCGTTGAGTCAAGTCTGCCGGTCGCCAGGGACAGGTGACGTGGTGGAGCGCTTTGGCGCGCAGCTGCACGTTAGTCCCGGTGCCCATTTTCTTCGTGGAACCAAGCAAAACGGCAACCTCGCCGGTGCGGCACTTTTCAAACAGGGCCGCTTTTTGTTCGGGCTTGGGGAAGTCGTGGACGAACTGGACTTGCTCGGGCTGGATGCCACCAGCGATGAGCTGGTTTTTGATTTGTTGGTAGGGAGTCCAGACGGGTCTGCCGTCCGGGTCCTTCTTATCTGATGGTGTTCCTTCGTCGCAGAACACCAGTTGCAGTGCTCCGCGCCGCTCGGAGGTTACTTCTGACTCGAACTTGGTTTCGTACTGGTTCTCTCGGTTGGCTTCCCAGACTTTAAGGATCTTGTCGGTGACCAGATCGAGCTTCGTGGTCGAGGTCGGTTCGATGCCGACCATGCGCATATCCAAGGCAGCTTTGCGGCCATCCCCGTAGATGGACAGTGCGTTGTCCTCGCCCTTTTGTGACCACCCGCTGAGGCTGTCCAGTCTTTTCCCTAACGCTTCCATGTACTGGCCAAGTTCAGCTGGGCGGGGCAGGAGAACTAGCTCGGGCTGGCGCGCCCCGTCACTCTCACGCGGGGCAATGTCGGGAATGGGTAGGTTGAGGTCTTCGGAGAGTTTCACGTCTGCGAAGACGTGGAAGGTGCGCAGCATTTCCGGGACGTTTTTGAACTTGGCGAATCGTGCCTTGTTCTTTAGCCGGCCTCCGGCGTCCATTTCGATGGCTGTCACAGTTTCACCGAACGTCGCGCCCCACACGTCGAAGTTCTCTACTCCTGCGTCGCGCAGCAGATCGGGGCGCAGGAACCTCTGAACGACATGGGCCTCGGTAAGAGAGTTGGCAATGGGTGTACCCGTGGCCATGGTGGCTACTCTTTCTCCATGAGTGGCACGGAGGTATTCCATCTTCAGATGCATATCGGTGGCCCGTTCAGAACCATCGATTGCTGCACCCTTGATGTTGGTGACGGTGCGCAAGTTCTTGAAGTCGTGGGCTTCGTCCACGAACAAATAGTCCACGCCCATGTCTTCAAAGCTCAAACCAGGGTCCGGGGCCTTGCCCATGAGCCTCTTCATGCGCTCTTCTTCGGCCTGCAGTTTGGTTTCAAGCTTCTTCACAGTCGTCCGGTCTTCACCGGATTTCAAGGCATTGCTGATCGTTTCCCGCACGTCGCTGATGAGAGTGTCTTGGTACGCCTCAATCGTTTCAGGGCGCACACCGATGCTCTGAAAAGCGGTCTGGGTCATGATGATGCCGTCCCAGTCATTGGCTGCGGCCCGGGCGACAAACTTCTGCCGTCGATTAGGATCGTTTTTCTTGGCGCTCAGGTCCTCAGTAGCTGCTGAGAGAAGGACAGCTTGGGGGTACCATTCCAGCCACTCGCGAGTGAATTGTTCGAGCATGTGGCCAGGGACCACGATGAGCGGCTTGTTCACCATGCCCAGACGTTTGAGTTCCATGGCCCCCATGACCATCTCTCCCGTTTTGCCGGCTCCTACTTCGTGGAAGAGTCCGACCGCTGGTTCCGAGATGATGCGTGCCACGGCAGTTCGTTGGTGGGGGTGGGGTGGTTTGGAAGATGTTAGCCCTGGCAGGGTGAGCCGTTGGCCTTCTTGGGTGTAATCACGCAGGGCAATGGAATTGAAGCGCTTGTTGTACTCACCAATGAGCTGGTTCGCGCGCTGGGGTTCCTCCCACACCCATTCGGCAAATCGCTCCTGAAGCTGGTTCGCTGCTTCATTGGCGGCTTCGGTTTCTTCCATGTTGGCAACAAGCTTGCCGTCGTCGTCCTTGTCCTCGACTTGGATCGTTTTCTGTTCCAGAATCGTTTGCAGCAGGTCAGGGGCCGGCCTCCGGCTGGTGCCCCACTCACTGGTCGCCTTCAGCGTTCCCCGGTTGGCTTTAACCCGCCAAATACCGCTGCCCATGCCTGTTACCGTCGCTGAGGGGTCATTGAGGATTTCCCGCACGAATGCTTCGTGGTACTCGGGGCTGACCCACACAGCCCCCAGACGCGCTTCAACGTCGTCCATGCCCACTGGTGTTGGTTGTACCTTTTCCAGTGCGGCGACGTTGGTATTCCACCGCGGATCTTTGCTCGCTGCCTCGCGTGCTTCCTCCAACTTGATACGCACGTTGCCAGATAGATACTCCGGTGCTGTCAGGAGTGTGTTGCTGCTGGGATCGTCGAAGACGAGCGTACCCAGTTGTAGGCGCGCTTCGTCCGGGGTGCTGCCGACAAGATCAGCAATGACCTCCACATCAGGGGCACCGTAGGTGTCCATGCAAATGGCCAGTGCCTCATCTACGGTGTCTGCACCCAGGACGGGCTTGCGCACCAACATCTGACGGTGCTGAAGAAGTCCACCCGGGCTTGCCTCTTGCGTCTCCTCCTTAAAATCCTCCAGGGCGGCAGGGAGGCTACCAAAGGGGTCGTTGAACTGAATCTTCTGCACCGCTGTGGGAATGACCTTGGAAAAGGTTGAATCCCCAGTGTCCTTATTGATTCTTTCTCTGAGTGTGTAGCGGTTGACTGGACCGTACTTATCGACGTAGGCGGTATAAGACTCTCCCAGCGCCTGTCGCTTTTCCGCGAGGAGGGGAGTGTCTTCCTGATCGCTGGCTTCCATCTCAATCAGGGCCCGCGCACCATCGCGCATCCCCAAAAGCTGGCGCAGCTCTGCGGCGTGGGCCTTGGGGAAGTCGAACGGCACATAGCTACTGGACTCTGCGATGGTGAAGGTGCCGTCGCGTTCCGAACGAATAGTTCCATCCCACACAGCGTTGCTCGTGCTGAGCAACGCTGCAGGCTGGACAGCTTGGGCTTGTTGGATGGGTGCAAATGCCCTGTCTTGTGCCAAAGCGTCTTGGGTGATGTTTTGCAGTCGTGTCCCCAAGAGTGTGGGGACTTCAGATAGTTCGCCTTCGGCTTTGACGGTCACGGTTCTTGGGCCATACATTCCTGTGCCGACAGTGATCGTGCCGAGCACGTTCTGGGGGTGGGTGTCGTAGTAGTTGTTTATCTTGATGTTTGTTCCATTAACGATCTTTGGCCCCACGGTTTCCCACTCCGTGTTGGCCGGCTCCCGTCCTGGTTCGCGCTTGCGGAACAGCAGGACGTCAGTGAGGGCGTCCGTGCCGGCTGCTCGGCGGTGCGCTGCTGTGGGCAGGCGGACCGCTCCCACGAGGTCGGCCATGGCGCTCATTTCGCGCCGTGCGGAGGGGTTTGCCGCGTCCAGGGTGAAGCTGGAGGAAAGCACGGCCACATACCCGCCAGGTTTGACCGCTTCAAGGGATTTGATGATGAAGTGGTTGTGCATCGAGTGGTCGCCGGCATTGAAGGACGGGTCAGTAAGGGGCGTTTTGCTGAAGGGGACGTTGCCCACGGCCAAGTCGAAGCTGTTGCGCTGGATGGGGGTGTTCGCGAAGGACTCGTTGCGAATCGTTGCGTGTGGATACAGTGCCTGGGAGATGGAGGCGGTCAGCGGGTCCAGTTCAATACCGGTCATGGTCGCACCGGCAGGGGCCATGCCGATGAATGTTCCTGATCCCGACCCAGGTTCCAGCACTTGCCCGCTGGTGAAGCCCAAGTCCTCTACTGCTGTCCACATCTGCTGGACAATGGCCGCGTCCGTGTAGTGGGCATTGATGGTGGTGCGTGAGGCTGCGCTGTATTCCTTCTCCGTCAGCACCTCTTGAAGCTTGGCACGCTCATCAGCCCATTCTGCCTTGTCGAAAAGCTGGGGCACCGCTCCCCAACTCGACCACTTCGCCAAGCTGCGCTGTTCTTCAGGCGTGGCAGTTCGTTGTTCTGCCTCAAGCAAGCGAACGATGCCAATGGCCTCATAGTTCGCCGCGAAGCGGGACTTCTGGCCCGAAGGTGCCAGATCATCCTGGCTCAACGGCCGGAACTGCTGGCTAAGTTCCTGTGGTGTCTGTGCGGGCTGTTCCTGTGCTGACTGCTGCTGAGCCGCCGGGGCTGGTTCTTGGGTTAGTCCTCGTCCTCGTCCGGCAGCGGGTTGTTCTCCATGATCTCCGGTTCCGGGGGAATCGAGCTGTAAATCATCTCCTGATACACCATCTCTCGTGCCCTGGAGCGAGCCACGTTGATCCCTCCCACCACTTCCATAGTGCTCTGGCCGGGACTCCGGGGAGGAAGCAACTGGGTCATTAGTTCTTCCATCTGTTCCTGCATCTGTTCCCCCAAGGTCGAAAAGTACTCCTCGGGATTCAGAATCTGGGAGAACGTCTCCGGGTCGTGGTTCTTCATAGTTTCCATGGCGTGTTGCCCGTGCGTGTTCATTTCGCTGCTCCTCCGGCTCTGACCACAACGAGTCCAAACTCATTTGGCCATCCATTAAGTACTTAGACTTCTTCGCCACGCCAGGTTCCCCTATTCGATGGATACTCTCGTACCACCGTAATAGAGTGCCGAGGCATTGTGTTTTATTCTTTCTTCTTTAGTCCTTCCTCGCGCAGCGGCTTGCGTTCTCTGGCAAGCTCACGCACTACGGTCGACTCACTAACCCCTATAAGGGCAGCGATGTCCTTGATGGTCCTTTTCTTAGCTCTCATCTGATGCGCCGTGGCCGCTTTGTCAGGGGTCATCTTCGTCGGCCTCCCACCAACACGACCCCGTGCTTTGGCAGCCTGCAGACCTTCCAGAGTCCTCTCCCGCAGCCGGTTTCGCTCGTACTCAGCCAAAGCCGAGAAAATCTGGAAGATCATCAACCCATGAGAAGTAGACGTATCCAAGTAGGGCTCGTTCAGGGAACGCAGCCCTATCTCTCTTTCCGCCAGCAAGGTCACAATCGAGGCGAGGTCGGCCGCACTGCGGCCAAGCCTGGTCAAGTCATTAACCAGCAATACATTGCCCGGCTGCAAATACGCCAAGCAGTCCACCCACCCGGGTCGTTCCATGGTCGCTCCCGAGGCGTGGTCGCTGTAGACCTTGATCGCACCGGCCTTCTCCAAAGCGTCGGTCTGCGCATCGAGAGATTGCGCCGTGGTGCTGACCCTCGCGTAACCCACCAAATTCATGCTTTTCCTCCCCAGTCATAAACGAGTGGTCCAAGACTTTTGAATGCTTCCCACCTACTTAGTCCAACAATAGATTACGGGGTTGAGTTATGACAAGTAAAAGTTATGGAAAAACTGGCCACACCCAGACTTTTGTGACTGGGCGGACCAGTTTAATCGCCAGCCTTGCTGGCCTGTTTTAAACGGTCGTTACTGACTGCCTAAAGCTTCACCATGGACCCTTCGCTACTCTCGTCCACGGCGTCGTTACCCCCCGGCTACGTGTTTCTCGAAAGTCCATATGGACGCTGCAAGAACGAGAACGACTAGGGCAGTCCCCCCATAAGCGCCTAAACCCATAACCCACTCGGGAGTATCCGTTCCGATCACCGCGAACGTGACAGCTCCCAAGAGTCCAAGGGACCATCCGAAAAGTCCAATGGCTTTCCCGCAGCCGTCAACCGTTTTTCGCCCGTCGGAGGAACCGTGCGCTGCGGTTCGCATCAGCTGTCCCACTCCACCTAAGAGAACCCCAATGACGAGGCTAGTGGTGAGCATAGACGTTAGCCACTCGGGTGTCGTCCCTCCGCTGAGAGCTGCCGAAGCAATAAAAAAAGGGATTGAGGCTCCAATCAAGAATAATAAAGCCGCGGTTATTCCCCATCCATTAATTTTGTCTCTTAGGACGACTTTCCTACCGAATTTTTTCATGCAGTTATTCCTTATCCACGGTGTGTGCTTAGTTTTCTTCCGCGAGGAAAACCCGGTCCTGTATCTTCGAGTCCTGGCAGTTCTGCTGCGTAGAGTGCTGCTAGTTTAGCGTTTGCGGCGGTGGCGTGGATGGCTATGCGGTTGTTGCGTGCGTGCTCGGTCAGGTGCGGGAGCAGTGCAGCTCGTAGTCTTTTCCCTTGTCCTGTGCCGGGTGCTGCGCTGGCGTGGTCGCTTACGTGCCACCCTTTGCGGGTGGTGCCTATGGCTATGACGGCGTCCCGTTCGGCGCTCATGTAGTACCTAGCCCCTGGACGGTAGACCAGTGTGATCTGCAGGACGGCAAGAAGCGGGTACATGGGCCACCACATGACGGTGGAAAAAAGGGAAAGGGCCCTGTCGAAGATGTTGCCCTTTCCTAGTCCGTGCCAGAACCCTCGTTCCATCCACCAGAGCATACGTACGCAGTCGATAAATCGCGGCGCTGGCAACTCTCGGATGAGCGGGGGTGGCATTGTCACCGGCTGTGCTGCTTAGCTTGCGTCTGGTTCTTATTGGGTGAGTTGGTTTTGACCTTGTTCACGGTTTTGCCCTTGCCTGCTGCGGCGTGGCTGATGGGGTGTTTCTGTTGTGATTCAGCGAATTGGCGTGCGGTGATTCCCTTCTCGGGTGCACCAGCTGCACGCATCCTGTCTGCGAGGGCTTCTTGGCGCTCTGCTGAGTCATAAGCGACTCCCGCTGTGACGAGGACCCGTTCGCCTTGTTGTTCGTGCTGCTCGGCTGTTTCCCTCAACTCGGATGACTGGGTTCGCTCTTCCTGGGCTTCCGGTGTTTCGGTCAGGAACAGATCCCGATACCAAGCTTCTTCAGCGGCGGAGGGACCGTCATGGTCAACGTTTGCGGCGTGGTCATTGTCGTCTCTGGACTGCGCGAACTCATCTGCCGCTTCCTGGTTCTGAACGTCTCCTTGGTCCCGATCCGTGGTGGCTGCTTCCTCTAACCTTTTTGCGGCGGCTTCGTTCGCGTCGTAGTCGTTGAGGAGGTTACGCATCCGTGTTGCTTCTGGGTAGAAGCTGGGCAAGATGTCTTTGCGGCCTGTTTCCTTGGCCCACTCTTGGGCTTTGGCGAGCTTGGCCAGCTCCGAGTCGAGGATGGGTGAGTCGTTGATCGCAGTCTCGTGGGCGAGTTTTTCGGCGTCGATGCCATAGCGTGTGCTGGCTTCGGTACGGATGTGCTTTTCGGCGTTGGCGGCTTCTGGTGCGTGGTCTTTCCATGCCGTGGCTACACGGTAGGCGTCCATGAGTTCTCGCGGGTTCGCTGCATCCCACCATTGTTGTTCCTGGGTGGGTGCCAGCAGTGCAACGGCGGCGTGCTTTTCGCTGTCGAACGCCATGTCCAGCCGTGCCGCTTCACGGCTGGACATTTGGGACTTTTGTTCCATGTTCAGCTGCCACACTCTCGATACTTCTCGACCCAGTTGAGCGGAGATGGCCATGCCGTGTTGGAGGACTTGCTCAAGGGGTGCGTCTATCTCGTCTGCTTCGTTCATGGCTAGATGCCTTTCTCGGGGCCACGGTCTTTAGGTCGTGGATTATCGCCGATATCACTCGGTCGTTGCGGGGATTTGTTCCGGTCAGGTTGGCCGGGTCGTGCCTTGTTTTGACCCTCAGCAAAGATGCGGGCAGCAATGGCTTTTTCGTCCACGCCGGCCGCTCTGAGTCGTGATTCCAAGGAGCCCAGCTGAACCCCACTTTTCACTCTCACTTGCCTAGCTCCTAGGCGCACGGTGGAGACTCCGGCACCTTGGGTACCGCTGCGCGAGGGCAGAGGATTAATAACCCGGTAGGCATCATGCACGGTATCCAGTCGCTCTCTCAAATCGGTAGCGAGAGCTTCGGAGCGTTGCCCCCATCCTTTCGCTGCGAAGGCCCCTCCAAGCTTGGTGCCCATGTTTGCCCAGGCACGGACGACGGCCGCTGCTCCTGCCCGTCGAGACATACCAATGGCTTGATGAGTGCATAGGTCTGCGTACACCGCTGATGGGGGAGTGACGGCACGGACTGGTTTCTCGGCAAGTTCGGCATGGCGTGCGAAAAGTGCGGCGGCTTCCCGTAACTCTTTGGCGCTTCTATCCCCTTCCTCTCCTGCGGCTACGGCCCATGCGGAGAACAGACCGGCTCCTTCACGAGCGATCTGTGCATACTGTGCGGGGTCGTTGACGTTGGTGCCCGCCAACGTCTTCACGTAGGTGTCGAGTTCGTTGAAATACGCCCGTAGTTCGACCCCTGAAACGGCATTCCTGTCGGGGGTGGCAAAGCCGCGATTCTTCGACGCTGCACTCCATTCCGGCATCGCTTCGACAGCACTGTCCACCGGCCAGCCAGCACGCAGTGCAGGCAAGCTTAAATCTTTGGCAAGCGTTCCTCCTCCGTACCAGATGGGCCTCTCACCTTGGGTGGGTCGCATGGCGACAGAGTAGCCTGCTACTTTACCCGTTCCACCCTTGGCGAAGTATGGACGGACCAGTAAGGAGTTGCCGCGTAGACGGCGAACGTACTCGGCTTCCGAACGCGATCCTGCTCCTGCTGCCCGTACCTTCAGAGCTATCTCAAAGCGGGGTTGTTCTACCAGCGCTTGCTCGGTAATCATGTGTTCGCGAGAAGTCCTATCCAGCAACGACCAGGGCACCATCCCGGCGCTCTGGTTAGCCTCGTGGGTGTGTTTGGCCATGGCACGACGACGGGCCACAGATTGCAGTTCACCTTCTGCGTAGCCTCGGGTCTTCACTCCCTGTCCAAGGATGCGCAGGCAGTGCTTCTTCTCGATGGTCCGCAACGTTGCAGAGCTTCTCATGAAGTCTTTATCCGCGTTCCACCACGTGCCGTCTTCACGGATCATGGAGACGGCAATGTGCACGTGGTCGTTGCCGTTGGAACTCACGCCGTGGCGGATGGCAGTCCAGCGCATCGGTGGCTTCCCGTCCGTTCCGTCCATCTCCATATCGTGCAAGTATTCGCGCACCATCGTGTCCCAGAAGTCATCATCTTTAACACCCTGTGTGGGGTCTAAGGAGAGGGAGACGTGGAAGACCTGGGCACGCTTGCTGTTTTCCGGGTGGTAGACCTTTTTGGGGTGGTTCATTTCATGACCCAAGGCCATGGTGCTCTGGGCGTCCAGTTCCATGCCGTCGCTGACGGTGGCAATCAATTCTGAGGAACACACGACATGTATGTCGGTGTGTTCGTTGGCTCGTCCTGGGCCAGCCAAATACTGAACAAGCCCGATCATGCGGTGGCCCTTTTTGATCTTCCCAATCATGGCCCGGACACTCCCCGCACCGTGTCGTCAATGCGCAGCATGAGCTGGCGCATCGCTGCCACACTCGCGGTAGCATCGGCAGGGAAATCCCCGGTCGCGTTCGCGTGCCGAGCGATCTGATTAATGTTCGATGAGACACGCGACAGCAGCGTCCTCACCTGTGCCAATTCCTGAATCAGAGCTTGACGGTCGGAGTGCGATTCACCCTCCCGCGACAGCGCCGACTCAACAACAAGGCGAGCGACGGAAATGCCATATTGCTGAGCCTTTACTTTCAGGGCCGCTTCCTCAGCCACCGAGACCCGGTAAGTGTGTTGTTTCTTGCGTCCACCCTGGACGTCATCACGGTTGGTCTTGCCCCACGACACATCCACCTCTGACAAAACCCCACCCCCTCCATGGCCCAGCGCAGCGACTCCACACCGTGGAGACCGCAGACACCAGTCTGCCACAAACACAGGCCACCGGCCAGAGTTTCAAGTAATTTGACTAGTCAAATTAGATAACTTGCTCTGCTGGATTTGGGTTTGTGCTTTTCGCCTTGCATCCCCGGTGGGCAGAAAGCTACGCTTCCCCCATGGACATCAACGCGCTTACCCAAGAAGCTGAACACCGCCTCAGCCGCGACCG
This sequence comes from Arthrobacter sp. TMP15, assembly GCF_039529835.1. NCBI lineage: Bacteria > Bacillati > Actinomycetota > Actinomycetes > Micrococcales > Micrococcaceae > Arthrobacter > Arthrobacter sp. TMP15. Next base: position 82,367 of record NZ_CP154263.1, on the reverse strand, counting down.
AGAAAACAAGGTCGCCTCCGTCGTTGCCGCCGGGAAAACCGGCACCGCTCTCCTTCACGCCAGGGAAGAATTAGGCGTCGCCGAGCGTGAACACAACCTCACTCACGCAGCCGCGCAGCGCCAAGGGTGGAGTGCTAAAGACCTGAAAGAACTCGGTATCGAACCCGCTACAAAACAAGCAACCGGAAGACCAAGAAAAGTTTCACCTGCTCCGGTCGCTGAGTGAAAGAAGCTACGCATCCGATCAGGGTGGGGGAGTAGCCTCCTGACCACAAGGGGCACGGCAAAAGATTCATCCTCCGGTCTTTTCCCGCACACCTGTGGACAGCAGGAACCAAACGAACACCCGCACACAACCACCAGCTCACCCTGGGCAAGTACCTCACCAGATCTACCGGTGGATGTGCACGGCCTCTGATCCGCTTCTGCTCACCCACAAAACCCAAGAGATGGGCCCACCAGCCATGGACGGAAGACCGCCTCTTCCTCATCTCTTAAACTGAAGATCTACACCACACTTCACCACTGCCCCATGATCCACGAGGCTGTGCACCGGCGACGGCCCACCCAACATAACCACTGAGCGCATCACTGCCACTGTTGACGGTGTGCAGCCGATCCTCTGGGTCCCGGTATCCACCTGTGGGCAGGAAAAGACCGAAGGATTAATCTTTTGCTGTCCACCTGTGGAAACGGGGAAACACACCCCACCAGAAACCCACCAAAAAAGGCCGCCGAAGGCGGCCACACATCTCCCACTACTACCGATCCCCCCTAGCGCCATGCCGGCACCAGCAACAGTGTGGAACCGGGGCCGGTGACGGCACCAAAAAGCACTCGCACCCTGACCGCTGAACTATGCCGTCACCGGCCCCGGCGCATTAAAAAAACCCTCCACCCACACCAGGCCCGAGACCTACTCACCAACCAAATCAGACACACAAAAGGGTGATCCAAATAATTGCTACCCATGGTCTCAGCCGGCCCCTAGGCCGGCAGTCTGCAAGTCACCTTCTAAGAGAGCAACTCCTACGGTGGTTGAATCACACCACAATTCGCTAGCCCGTCATGTAGAGATACCCCTGAAACGACTAAGTGATCGGCAGCCCGGCGGTTAGTGACACATCTGGTCACTGGTCGACACCCGGTACTGACCCATTTTTTGCGGCCAAGAAGAACCCCCGTCAGCGGCCTAGCGTGCCGCCTTGAAAACAAAGAAACCCAGACCAATAACCCAGAATCCACCGCATCAGGAATTGCTCAGGCGATCGCTATCAAGAGGAAATTTATGGGATCCAGACTCACCCAGTGAAGCCCTTGAGCGGATCTGTGAAGACAAGATCAACCGGCCCAACTACACGTAACGGCGCCACCATGGCTTGCTCTGCAAGCATCGTTTCGGCCACGCTTGCTCGCGGGTCAACAGGCTCCAAAAAAATCGATCCGCTGATATACGAAAAATCCAGTGCTGGCATCAAACTGACTCCTTGAAAAGATCCACTTTCTCCCCACCCTAACGATGAGTTCAGACATTCCCTGACGCCTCCACCAGCGCAGCGCACACAGCGATCAACGGATAAGGATTACCAAGCTTCCACAAGAACATGAATCACCTACACATGAACACCTCAACTATCAATGAACCGGAACCCACCCATGCCATTTACTCCTGTTAAACCCGAAGGCCCCTGGCCCATCAAGTGTGGGGGAGTAGGTTCCGGGAACTAGGGTAGATCTATGACCGAGCTCGAACCGGACCGCACCGCAGAGTACGCCGCCGCACTGACGACCCTTAAAGACCTCGTACGCCAGGCTCAACAACGCGCACAACGCGTCGTCAATACAGCCATGATCGAGCTGTACTGGAACATCGGACGGACCATTCTCGCCAGGCAAGCCAACGAACCGTGGGGCAGTAGCGTTCTTAGCCAACTCGCACACGACCTGCGCACAGAATTCCCACACATGAAAGGGTTCTCACGAACCAACATGTACAACATGCGAGCCTTCGCCGCCGCATGGACTGATACCGAACCAATTGTCCAGACACCATCTGGACAATTGAGCTGGAGTCACAACATCGCGCTCCTCAACAAACTCAATAACCAAGAACAACGTCGTTGGTACGCCCTCAAAGCCCTCGAACATGGCTGGTCAGTAGCCGTACTCGAACACCAGATCTCCACCAACCTCCACAGCCGCACAGGAGCGGCCCCGAACAACCTTCAGGCACGACTACCCCAAGAAGGCACCGACCTAGTCAAGGAAATCGCCAAAGACCCCCTGATCTTTGACTTCCTCGGCCTAAGCGAAGAAGCCCAGGAACATGCCATGGAAGAAGCCATGACACTGCGCATGGCACAGACTCTGGCCGAGTTCGGATCCGGCTTCGCCTTCGTCGGACGCCAATATCCTTTAGACATCGATGGAGATGACTTCTTCATCGATCTACTGCTCTACCACGTGCCATCCGACCGTTACGTCGTCGTGGAACTCAAAGCCGGCAAATTCAAACCCGCACACCTAGGCCAACTGAACTTCTATGTCGCAGCCGTCAACGACATCCTCAAACTGCCCCGCCAAACCCCCACCGTCGGGATCCTCGTCTGCGGATCAAAAAACGAACGCACCGTACGCTACGCACTGGACGGGTCAACCCAGCCCCTCACCGTCACCTCATACACCTACGAGGCACTTCCTGCCGATGAACAGGCCACACTTCCATCCCCAGCAGCCATCCGCGCAGCCCTAGAGCACGAGGAACCAACGATCACCCCCGACGCTTAATAAAGAACACGGATGCTCTGGGTTTTCTGGAAAATGTCACTAATTTGCCAGTTATCGCATTAGCCCAAAATAGCCATTATTTAACGCCGATAATTTACCTTATGTAAAGCTGAGACTTTGCGGACAGCCTTACCTTCCAAATTTGGCCCACCCCACATACCCTTTGTGCTCACCTTGGGCCTACTTAGTCCATCGTCCCGTAGCGTGCCCGCGCTTCTGCTCTGGACATATCCAAGGCGTCGCCTATCGCGGTCCATGACACGCCTTGATGACGTGCCAGTGCCACGGCTGCGGTGAGTTCGCGCTTAGCGCGGCGTACATTATCTCCGTGGCCCTCGATGAGGATGAGCGGGTTCTCTAGGACCCATCCCCGCCCCATCATTTCCTCATCGCTACTGGTTTCAAAGCACTCCCCTAGCAACTGGTACTCGTACATGGCTTTAGCCATTTCATCCGGGCTGAGTTCGTTGAATTCGTTAGTACCGGACGGGCCTGCATAGGGCTTATCGCGCATCGTCTGGGTTCCTTATTTGAGGATCTGGGATATGCGTTGGAAGGTGTAACCGGTGAGCGCTCCAATGTCTTTGAGCGTGTAGCCCTTGGTCTTTAGTGTCCGGGCTAGATCAGCTAGGCGGGCGTCCACGTTCGTTCGCGCGGCTGCGAGCTGGGCCTGTGCTTGGTGCCAGGATTCGTTAGCTGCTGCCGCTTCTTCGTCCATCGTGTAGGTGATCGTGACGGCGATCTGTTCAACCGGTACATCTAAAAGAATAGCTGCCAGATCAGCGGCTTGTTCGGGGATTTTTTCGATGGTCTTGCACTGCGTTAATCCATCAATTTCGGGGATGCTGACCATCCACCATTTTCCCTCTTTGTAGGCGTTGGCCTCCAACGTCCTGACCGTAGTCATCTCCGTGTTCCTTTCATTCGCCGGAGGCCCCCTGAGGGGCCTCCTGTTTCGTTGTTTACTTCCAGTTACTCGGGAAGGTATCTAGTTTCTTTGCCAGCTTGGTAAGAACGCCTGCACTGATTTCGTTATGTCGAGGAATTGGCTCTCTTTGACCGTTTGGCCCCTCCCACATCTCGTGCCCTCCGGTCGAGCGCACAAGCTGCCAGCCGTTGGCTTTGAGTACTTTCAACACATCCCGCTTTTTCTGCGCTTTCATAATACTATTCTAACATGATTTGAATGTAAAGTTCAAACATTATTAGAACTATGTGAGAGTTTTTCTATCTTATCTGGGCGGAATCCTGACCAGTGGTTTTCATCGTCATCATTGACTATTACTACTGGCGCTTGTGAGTACCCAAGATCTTCCGTGATGTATTCCAGCGCGCCGGGGGCTTGTGCGAGGTCTACGATGACGTAGCTAATCCCTGCACTATCCAGGGCCCTGTAGGTGGCGTTGCACTGGACACAAGCGGGCTTGCTGTACACGGTGACCATGGCTTCCATGACTGCCCTACTTCCCGGCGGCGAGGGCCGCGCGTTCGGTGTCGCTGAGTTCGTAGGCGAAACTGCAGTGGCCAAAGTCGGCGGCTGCGGTGCCTGCTTTTTCTGCCGTGGCGTAGAGTCCCAGGATTCGCGTTACGTGAGAGTCAAGCACGGCATAGGCCCGGTGGTGCGTCATTGCTCCCCCCTGGGGTTGGTGGCCCCGCCTTGCGGCGGGGCCGGTGGGCTTAGTAGGTGCTGGGCACCTTGTAGTCGGCTTGCATGGTTTCGAAGGTGGGCGCTAGATCTTGGGGGCCGTCGGACTGTCCGGCGTTCCAGTACCAGAACGCTTGGCGGCTAATGGCCTCATTGCAGGCGTCCCAGCTGCGGTAGTAGTCGGTGGTCAGATCACCCTCGACATAGAGGCCGAAACCGTAGAGGCGGCGGGCACCGTCGCGCACAACGCGAACAAAGCCGATGACGTAGGGCCACGCCCCGAAGTCGTAACCCTCCTTGCCCCAGAGCGCCAAGGGGGTCCAGCCCTGCGCACTGGCGCGTTCCATGTAGTCATACCCGTCGCACCACTCGGCTGAGGGGAGGTTCTTTTCCGAGATAGTTTCCTCGGTGTCCGTGGTCTTGATGATGGTTCCCATGATCCGTTTCCTTCCGGTTGTTTTCTTGCTTCCTTATGTACTAATTCTAACACGATTAGAACTATATATTCAAGTTAGATTAGAACTATTTGGAAGACGTTTCCGGTATCTTTTCTGGCGTGCGCGGCGGCGGGTAGATGTGGGGCGGTGCGTTAAATACCTCGGCGCAAATCCCCTTGCGCCTGAAAGCTCTTCCCGCGCTCTAGGTGAGGTGCCCGGGCAGCTCCGCCCCGCTCCCCCGATGTGTCGTCATTGGCTGAAAAGAAGCCATCCACAACGGGCTGAAAGTCGGCGGCTAGAGTCTTGGACCATGGGAAACTTGTCCGATAACCGGCTATTGATGACGGGGCGTTAAATGGCGAAGTGGCCAACCTATTGGGGGACGGTTGGCCGCTTCGTTCTCGACACTACAAGGACACTCTGACAATCAGCTTGGGACCTCATTTGCCAGCAACAACCAGGTGACCCCGGCGCAAGGTTCCCTAACCGCCTGACAGCACCCAGCAACTCGGCCCCGCGCCCTGTCCACCAAATATATCCCCACAAAAACAACGCGAACTAGAGGAGCACACAAAAACGTGCACAAGATCCCGAGCAACTATTTAAGCGCTCCATGTCCAGCCCGAAGCGGTAGCGCGCCGACCAAACACAGTCCGTCCGAAGACGACTTGACTAGATTTCAAAGAGTGACTATATTTTTTCTCGTAAGAAAAAGAGAACGGAAGTTCCCCCGCTCCAACGTAGTTGTATTTGCTTGTCCAGGGGGGGGAAGAACCGTTGCAGTAAACCTGGCCGTCAAGCAGTAGGAGACGGACACAAGTAACACCAGCAGTACGTGGTTGTCGACAGCTTGAGACGACCACAGCAGGACCCGGAAGGCGTGGCCGTCGGAAAGCTTAAGACGCTCACAGCAGTACCGGACCGTCAAGCTATAGGAGACGGACATAGCAGCACCCGGAAGGCGTGATCGTCGGACAGCTTGAGACGACCACAGCAACACAAGTAAAAGCAGTACGAGCAGTACCCGTAGTACCTGGCCGTCACGCAGTAGGAGACGGACACCTCACCACCAGTTACAACAGCACTACCAGCATTACGTGGTCCTCGACAGCTTGAGACGACCACAGCAACGCACCTTATGGGGCGGGCAAGGAAAGTGCATTCATATGCACCCTTTGCCCGCCCCGCACCATCTAAGAGGCTTTGGCGATAGGTAGTTCCTCCCAATGCGTGGTGTAGCGGGGGCTGAGCATTTCGCGTTTCATGGACCAATCGGGACCACCTTTTACGCCTGCTGGCCCGAGTCCGATACTCCCCCTCCCGTACTTCTTGGACACATCTTCAAGCAGCTGCCCGATGTGGAGTTCTTCATGTGGATTCTCGAAGAGTTCCAGGGGTGACTGGTTTCCGGTGGGGCGCAGGTCGGTGACCATGATCCCGGCGCGCACGTACTTGACGCCTTCCACGATCCGGGGCGGGAGCGCGTAGGCTGCCCGCGCCAACAGCACCGGATCTGCCGTGGGCATCGGCAGTGGCACGCACACGGAGAGATAGGACGTGTCGCCGGGGTTGTAATAGGAAGTGGCAGCAAAAGCCGTCAGCAGTTTGGCTTGCAGGTTGTGTTTGCCCAGGCGGGCGCTGGCTTGCTGCGCATACAAGCTCATGACCTGACGCATGTCGGCATGGGTAGTAATCGGGGTGGAGAATGAACGGCTGAAAATCAGCTGATCCCGTCCTATGCGTTCTTCCTCCATGGGGATGCAGGGTTTGCCCTGTAGCTCTAGGACAGTGCGCATCATGACCACTGAAAAGCGGTCCCGAATTATGACAGGATTGGCACGACTCAAGTCCAGAATGGTCCTGATGCCCAGGGCCGCGAGTCGTTTTGTCAGTCTGGTGGCCACGCCCCATATTTCAATCACTGACAGCCCCGCCATGAGGTGTTCACGTTGCGCCAGGGGCACCGAATCCCAATGACAAACACCGTTGAAAGCGGGGTTGTTCTTGGCCCACTTATTACATAGCTTCGCCAGTGTTTTCGTGGACGCGATCCCCACACATACGGGCACACCGCAATTGCGGCGAACGGCATCTTTCATGGCACGCCCGAGCTGTAGCAGCTCGGGGCCGGTTCCCTTGACGGTGCAAAATGCTTCATCAATGCTGTAGATCTCGATTTCGTGGCTAAACCTGCCCAGCAGCTCCATGACGCGGGCACTGACGTCTCCGTAGAGTTCATAGTTACTTGATTTAGCGATCAAACCCCATTCTTTCGCCCGGGGAGCGAGTTTGAACCACGGCTCTCCCATGGCGATCCCTAACGCCTTGGCCTCAGCGCTACGAGTGACCGCGCACCCATCATTATTGGATAACACGATCACCGGTTTGCCCTCCAACGAAGGATCAAAAGCCCGTTCAGCACTGGCATAGAAGCTATTGACGTCTACATGAGCGATAGCCTGCATCCGTTCCACAACAAGCACCTACAACAAATGATGAAGAGCTACGGAAGCGACGCCCCAAATTTCTAAGGAACTCAGCTCAGCGACCACAATGTCCGGATAGTCAGGGTTCTCTGCTTGCAGGAGGACACCGGCTGCTGTGATGCGCAGGCGTTTAACGGTTAACTCTCCATCAAGGACCGCTACGACGATAGAACCGTCTTTAGGGCGCAGCGCCCGGTTGACGATGAGCTCGTCACCGTCGCTAATCCCGGCGCCTTCCATGGAATGACCAGAGACCCGAATGATGTAGGTGCTCGTGACGTCCTTGATTAGGTGGTCATTCAAATTGATGCGGCCATCAAAATAGTCCTGGGCCGGGGAAGGATAACCCGCCGCGACCAACACAGAAGAAACCAGTGGATGGACGATAGGTACCGCCAAATCCACAAGACAAACATTCGATACATAAGCCATAACACACCAACTACTAGGAATAACATTCTACACCCGAGTGTAGAACCCACCACTGACAACAACCCCGATCACCAGTGAAGGGGACCTGTAGCAACCCCAACAATGGTCCCAGCATCCAGACGCTCCCGAAGCGGCAACTACTATCAGAAAACCGGACAACTGCACCATTGTGTGCGTCATGCTCAGGGTAACGATGTAGGGCCACAACTCGTTGAAGTTATCCACAAGGAAACGAAAGTCTGGCTCTTAGCAGCGATGGTGGGCTAGTGTTTCGCTCATGGCAGGTTGGGAAGTGTCTAGACACCCTGAATGGGACATGATGTACGCGGCCGGGCTGACGGTGCGTGAAATATCCGACCGATGCCAGAAGAAACGCAACACCGTCCACCTCCACCTCCAGACCCGCGAGAAGCACCAGCCCGGATTGCGCGCCCAACATGAGACAGCGCTCGATCTGCGGGGTTCTGACCGGCCCACCACTGGGTGGCGCCGCAAACTCAAAGAAACCCAAGAGTTCCTCACCACTCACGGACGGCTCCCCCACTACGACGGAGACCAGACCGAGAAATCCCTCCACACCTGGGTCAGTGAACAACGACGCGCCCACCACCGCGGCGAACTATCAGCGCCCAAAATAGTGCTCCTGGGGAGCCTACCGAACTGGGACGTTCCCACCCGGCAAGCGGAGCTTGACCAGCACTGGCAATCCCGGTTCAACCAGCTTAAGGAGCACATCAGTGCCACTGGGCAGCTACCCAGATATCGGGCCTACGCAACAGAAGAAGAACACACACTGGGTGTCTGGCTCCATGTGCAGCACCAAAAAAGGACTGAGAACACACTAGAGAAATCTCGCCTCAACACCTTAGATACGGCCATTCCCCATTGGCGCAGCCACACATAAAGCCATAAAATTGACAATCGCAAAAATTTCGACTTTGAACGGGAGAAATAGCCTCATCAGTGAAAATAGTTCTCAGCGTTTAGCCCCCATACATTACTAGATCCGACCATGACTCGAATAACTGCGGGCATCTTCCACGACAAGAAATGAGGACCTAGTCAATCCCTCGTTACATGTCATCTAAAGGCGGACCTAGCCATGCTTTTGCTCCAGTGGATGCTCGCGTAGGCTCTACATAAATTCAGTATCTAACTGCAAAAGGAAATAGGAATGGTTTCGATTCTTTGGTCGAGCACACTTGATGTAGATCCCACGATTGCCCCCATAGGCGCCCGAAGTGATGCCTCAAGGGACCACTTTGATGTTCTCGTCATCGGAGGGGGAAATGCGGGCATCTCACTAGCATCGCGTCTGAAACGTTATGGCTTTCATAACCTCGCGATCGTGGAACCCAACAATAAACACCTTTACCAGCCGTTGTTCTCGCACATCGGAGGGGGCACAGCGCAGCCTGCGGAGGCCATGAAACCGCAAGCTGAGGTAATGCCTACCGGAGTACGGTGGATTCACGACGCAGCAGTCACCATCAACCCGGATAACCAAACGGTCCAACTGGTAACAGGGACGGTTGTTACTTACCGCCACCTGGTCATCTGCCCCGGTATGCGGTTGAACTGGGATGCTGTACCCGGGCTTAAAGATGCAATGAACACACCGTCTGTCTCCAGTAATTACGTGTATAAACTGGCCTCGAAAACGTGGGAACTCATCCGCGAGCTACGGAGTGGAACCGCAGTGTTCACCATGCCGTCTGGGGCGGTTAAATGCGATGGTGCGAGCCAGAAAATCATGTATCTCGCTTGTGACTACTGGCGAGAACAGGGAGTTCTCGACGACATTAGAGTCGTCATGGTGGTTCACTCACCTACCGTCTACGGAGTAGACGTCGTGGATCAAGAACTGAACCGTAAAATCAACGAATACGGGGTACAGCTCTACTGCAACAGCGAAGTTACCAGCGTAGAGGGTGACGCGCAAACGGTAACAATCTCCCCAGTAAAAAATCCATCTGATCCGGCTGAGGCCGGAACCACTCAGGACCAAGTACTTCATTACGATCTGCTGCACGCGGTACCGCCACAAGTCGCACCAGACTGGTTGCTCTCCAGCGGATTAACACGTCTTGGCGACCCGGGAGGGTTCATCGATGTGAATCCTGAAACCCTCCAGCACTCCCGGTACACCAACGTCTGGTCACTCGGGGATGTCGCCGGTACAAAAAACTACAAATCTGGGGCCTCACTACGGAAGCAATGTCTGGTGCTCGCCAAAAACCTCAAAGCGGTCAAAAAAGGCAAAGAACCACAACAAAAATACGACCACTACTCCGCCACACCTTTCACCGTTTCTCGATCTACAGTGGTTTTCGCTGAATTCGATGACCAGCGTGTTCCTCAACCAACCCTCCCGTGGCGCGGGAGTATGAAAGAACACCGCGCGACATGGATCCTAGAGCGCTATATTCTCCCGTGGGTTTACTGGCACCTAATCCTCAAAGGCCGCGCCTGAGCCAACAAGTGGAGAAGAGAAGGCCCTACGGGTGATGCCCCATCAGATCCCATGTATGTCGATAAGTTCACGCTTGCAAACGGGCTGCTAGCTAGGCGTTGCAGCCCGTTTGCAAACTCGTCAGTGCTGGTAGAAGACTATTTCTTCTCTTCCAACCGCAAAGCAATACCTAGAGCGAAAAACGTCGGGGCCCAGTGACCTATGAAAATCCCCCAACGATCAGATTGAGCTTTGGAGTCCCCTTTCTTGCCACGGCTAACAATCCAAGAGATGAGGGAGATGACGATGGATGCAAAGCCTCCAGCGTATGCGTATTCACTTTTGATACCTGCTTCGTGCAACTTTTCGACCATGGTAATTAACCTCCGAAGATGAGAACTAGCTAACGAAATATAGTCTCTCATGGCACCGTATCTTCTTCCAGAAATTTTATTATTGTTTCTACGAGGCAGGAGGGAGGAGGAACCCGTATCCAGTCACTGGATAGGTTTGGGGGGCAATAGCAGTCGAATGGGTCCTCGCGCTTTATTGGGTTCCACGATTGCACCTTTCTGGGTAGCAACAAGTTCACCTTGAGAAGCCATTTCTGCCGCAACCTGGCGGATATCATTCATATACTGACGCCATGATTCTCCTTCACCGCCGACAACCCGGGCGACCTCGCTGGGACAGATAGAAGAGCCGGCACGTTTCCGCAAAAGTGCTCTGATAGTTGCCATGATCCTCTGAGTGAACGCTTGTGGTTCATGCTCGTCCCACCATGGTTGGCCACGTTCTCCCAGCGCAACCTTGGCATCGTTCACTCGTGATCGAGCATCACTTTCCCGGTTTTTGACCGCTCTCCGAGCAGACATTAGTTCATCAACGAGTTCTTGGCGAAGCGTGTCAGGAATCGAAGGATCACTCGCTCTCCACTTCCTGCCGTCTATGACGAGGTAGTGCCCGTCTGCACTAGGTTCTACTGTTTTTTTGGTCGACACTATTGAACCTTCCTTGATGGGTGTCGCATAGGTAGAAAATACTGTCATGCGGTCGCGGACGTGAAGATGAAACCCCTATCCAACACCGACAATAGAATAAGTGTTTTCAAGACTTTGACCGCCCAAAGTTCTTGATCCTCGACGATCGGTCTTGCCAATGACCATCTTCTAGCGAGGTGCCAGCTCAACTCTTTGGAGCAGCGATACGACAACCGGATTGGCTATGGGAAGACAAGAAAGACACGGCCTATTCGCTGTTTACTCATGTTGCCGGGAAGCGTTCCCACGCCCGATGGGTCGCTAGCATGCTGGTGATTGCGATGATAACTGTTGAGGCGTTATCTCCCACAGTGATTCCCGCGGAGCTTTGAGAGATACCTGCTGTTTTGAGCCCCAGCACGCTAGGACCCCACGCACCAATTACTTTTGAGTGTCGGTAGGCTTCGGATAACAGAAGAGTGATCCGCGGATCCAAGACGGAGGCGTTTGGGCTGGCTTTCGCATCCTTCGAAGGCTCTTTCCCCGTTGCGGGCGTTCCTGCGTGTGCCAGGATGACAGCATCGAATTCTATGGACCGAGCGGTGAGATAGGTCCGTTGCACCGCAATCATTTGACCTTCATTATCGCTCAGGAAGCCGCCGTGAGGGGCAATAACCAGTGGCACCACTCCTACAGCTTTGAGGGCCGCTCGGGCAACGGAGATTTGAGACAGGTCGCTACTAGCATCGGTGATGATCCCGACAATGCGTCCGGCAATGGGCCAGCTACCTCCGAGCTGGGACACTGCTGGGCTTAGTTCTAAAGCATGTGTCTGAACGGTTGCGTCTGGGATGGCCATTCCAAGTCCGGTGGCGACCGCCGCGCAGAGACCTGCGTCGATGTTAGCTAGGGCTAGTAGCTGCCGTTCACGGATGGTTGCCTCGTAGCATTTGGCCAGTTCGAAGGTGTATGCCTCAATCGTGTGATCTTGCTCGATCGCTGTCAGGCTGCGGAAGAACAGACGTGCTTGGCTGAAGTGGTCACCAAATGAAGCCGGATTTCGTCGTTCTTTAATGCTGGCAGCGACTTCTTCAGGGACGTCGACAAAGGCTCCTACATCTTCGCCAGCTAAGAATGGACAGCCCCCATCCAAAGAATTTGGATGGTAGGGCGCTACGCCAGCGTGAACTGCTGTTTGATGCATCCCATCGCGCAGCATGTCATTTATCGGGGCGTGAGGGCGATTGATGGGCAGTTGGGCAAAGTTCGGTCCACCCAAACGAGATATTTGCGTGTCTAGGTAGGAGAAGAGACGGACTTGGAGTAGGGGGTCGTTGGTGAGGTCGATTCCTGGAACTAGATGACCTGGATGGAAGGCGACCTGCTCGGTTTCAGCGAAGTAATTAGTCGGATTCGCGTTCAGGGTCATGAGCCCAACCGGCTGCACCGCAGCAAGTTCTTCCGGCACAAATTTAGTAGGATCGAGTAGATCGATACCTTCAAATGTTTGCTCATCGTTGTCGGGGAAGGTTTGAATTCCGAGTTCCCATTGCGGGTACGCACCGGATTCAATGGCATCAGCTAGGTCTCGGCGGTGAAAATCGGGGTCCATTCCATTGATCAGTTGGGCTTCTTCCCATACCAGTGAATGCACACCTTGTTTGGGTTTCCAGTGAAACTTCACCAGCGTGGTTTTGCCGTTTTGATCAACGAGGCGGAACGTGTGCACACCGAAGCCTTCCATGGTTCGGTACGAACGGGGAATGCCCCGATCAGACATATTCCAGATGGTGTGGGCTTGTGCTTCCGTGTGGAGGGAAACGAAATCCCAGAACGTGTCATGCGCACTTTGTGCCTGAGGTATTTCACGGTCCGGATGTGGTTTGGCTGCATGGACGACGTCAGGAAATTTGATGCCGTCTTGAATGAAAAATACCGGGATGTTGTTGCCCACCAAGTCGTAGGTTCCCTCATCGGTGTAGAACTTGGTTGAGAAGCCCCGCGTGTCGCGAACTGTGTCCGCTGATCCTCGTGATCCCAGCACGGTAGAAAATCTCACAAAGACGGGTGTTTCCACATCAGGTGCCAGAAATCCGGCTTTGGTGATTTTTGATGCTGTTCCGTAAGAGCGGAACAGGCCGTGGGCGCCCGCACCCCTTGCATGAATGACACGCTCTGGAATTCGTTCGTGATCAAAGTGGGTGATTTTTTCCCGCAGGTGATGGTCCTGTAGGAGAACGGGTCCGCGCGGCCCAGCCTTTAGGGAATGATCTGTGTCCGTCAATCGAAGGCCCTGGGCTGTCGTCAAGTATTGTCCGGACTGCGCCCGCGCATTACTTGGAGCACCTGTGGGGCTGCCCGTAGGCGATACCGCTTCCGGTCCTTGTTGATCAGACTTAGCTGGTAACGGCTCGTGAGGGGATGTAGTTTCTTCAAGGCTGGGAGGCTCACAGGAAGGAACACCGGGGATAATGATGGCTTCTTCAGCTGACACGATGCGTTCTCCTCAGATTGAAGCGCCTGAGTCTGGGGATCGTCTCAGGCTAACGCCATTAGTTTAGGACGATGCCTTCCCGCTGACAACGCCTTAGGAATTTGAGGAGCACCATACGGATGAGATTTTTGAAAATGTTAGGGGCTGACCTCTGAAATAAGAAGACTTATGCTACTACTTATGACAACTTTCAAGAGTGACGACGGGCCCGATGCCGACCACCAACGAGGCGCGGGGGTTAGTGATGCAACCGTCAAAGCGCTGGGAAAACTCTCGGAAGCATTGGAGGTGGTGGAGCACGCCCGAGGATATCTCTATGGATTTCACCGCTTAACAGGTAAAGCAGATTTAGCGCTCGGTGAAGCTGTTGAACTTCTGCGAGAATCCGGTGCTGAGTCACTGGCCGAACAGCTTGAGCAAAAGCTAGTTGGTAGGAACGTCATCAATGGGCGGTGGACGTTCCAGATAGTAGAGGATTACGACGACGGGTATTACTCCGCGTTTAAAGCAGCAGAGTCGATGGCCAGGCATGAACTAGCCGAAGGGAAACGTCACCTCTTTGAGGCAGAAATGAAAGAGGACCGGCGTACACACGGCCTACCCCACCACGAGGCCCGCCCCACCGAACAAGACACTCAATAAAAACACCAACACTGACATCAGCGAGGAACACCAAATAAGAACTGTATTTGTGGTAGGACCCTTCGCTATTGGGTATATCCTCTGTAAATTGAACTGTTATACCCCCTGATACCCACCAAGGAGACCACCAGTGAACACCAGCGAACACCCTACCCAGCAACCAGAACCATCCGAAGGCGGCTACGGCACACCAACGCCGGAGCAAGAAATGCCACCAGGTGTTGACGCTGTCACCATGGAAACCCAAGAGCAAGCATCAACCAACGATGAAAAGCTCGAAGGAAAAGACGGCAAAGGCTCCACCAACGAAAAATCGGATAACGAAAGCGCTCAACGAGAAGACAAAAATAATGCGGATACCCTCCCTGATGGCTCTGGAACAAACCGAGAAGGTCAGGGTTCCGAGCATGGCCAAGAAGACGGCGACGAGTCCTTTAGCGCCGGCTAACCACACGCACCAACTCTGACGCTAGAATGCGCCTACCTATCATCGAGGTCGAAAAATCCGGACGTTCGTTGAAACTTGAATAGATAGTCAAGAGCAAAATGACCAGTGATTGGGGATAACATACATCGTCATCACGAGAACGATCCGGTACCTTTCTTAAGCACAGCTCCCTAGCTTGCTGGCCCTATTTTTTCAAGAATCCCAAGCTCCGAATCGCAAGGAAGCAAGAAGTTATCAATCTTCGGTGCCATTGAGGTGATCCGCTGTATCTCAATAATGGTCTTATCTCAACGACAATAGCCTGGGCGCTGCATGATGCAGAAGCCCAGGCCATTGTTTAATTGCTTCTTCTGCAAGCAACAGTTCAGGTGACACTGAGAGACCAACAGGTCGCAGCGGCGATGCCAAAACCGCGTCAGCACAGCACCCTTATACGTTCCTGTCAGGGGTGCTAAGCGTTGCTTTTGTTTCGGCCCGTAATGGCACCGTAAATTCCGGCCACGACTAGGCCGCCCACAATGGCCAGAAGCCATGAGCCCAAGCTCCAGAAGGTCATTTCTCCCTTGTTGAAGAGAAGGTCGCCGATCCATCCCCCGACGATGGCTCCGACTACTCCTAAAACAAGGCTTGTGACCCAGCCACCACCGACGCGACCAGGCATAACAGCCTTAACGATGGCACCTACGATCAAACCCAATACAA
This sequence comes from Arthrobacter sp. TMP15, assembly GCF_039529835.1. Taxonomy (NCBI): domain Bacteria; kingdom Bacillati; phylum Actinomycetota; class Actinomycetes; order Micrococcales; family Micrococcaceae; genus Arthrobacter; species Arthrobacter sp. TMP15. Next base: position 66,862 of record NZ_CP154263.1, on the reverse strand, counting down.
TCCACCCGATGAAACCCATGGTAACTCCTTAAAAGAGCGCGAATAGGATGAAAATACTCAACATAGAAGGAAACTTATTCATCCCCCGTTGTTCAGCAGCAGAAATCATACCCCGGCTAAGCCCCCCCTGCCCAACGTTTCTCCCAAGGTAATGGCGAATAATTATAAAAAGTTCCCCCTGTAAAGTGTGCCCAAAAAAACCGACTTTCCTTACCCAGCTCGGTGATACCGAATTGACCATCTGTCAAGTTGATCTGAAAGGTGTCCAGTCTGCCGGTCAAAAGGGAACCTCAGTCTTTACCCCCGGGCAAATGCGCGTGCCGGACCCGCGTTATCGTGGATAACAAAATCAGGAACATCATCACCGTAGCCAAGGGATACCAATGCACATCACCTACGACTCTGAGTCAGACGCAGCGTATATCAGGATCGGTGGGCCCATAGCCGCAGGCCAGGCAACACAGCAACTCCACTCGATTCAAACTCCTGGTGGAAACGGGGAGATCATCCTCGACTTTGATGACGCCGGACATCTACTGGGCGTTGAAGTACTATTCGCATCCTCGGTACTCGCTCCAGAAGTTCTTACTAGCGTTACGAAACTGGGTGGGATCTAATCCGAAGCGCTTTAGGTCACTTCGCGTTGCACCGCTGCTCGTCAAGGTTTTGTGTTGTCGCATCCTCGGCCTTTTTACGGAACGTTATCGGATAATTATTGGTGAGTTGTTGGTTCTTGGTGTGGGCGAAGCGGTAGGAGTCTGTCCCGGTTTCGATGATGGTGACTTGAAGGTGAGGCCGTCAACGGTGGCGCCGCATAGGGCTGGATCGGTGAAAATCCTCGTCTAGCCAAAAAATGACTCGGGTCGCACTAGCCACTGCTGCTTCCTCCTCGCTTACTGTGAGGACTTGAAAGGAAAGTTTGGCCCCTCGTTTGTCGAGTTCAATGTGGCCGACATCGTCAATGCAGAGCAGGTCTACTCGGCCGTATTTGGTTATGGTCTTGGCCTGGATTTTCTCATCCTCGACCTTGACGAGCTCGTTCGCGAGTCGGGTTCCCACGATATATTTGACCCAGAATCCTCGCCGCCGCGCCGGCCCCGAGCCCGATGGGTAGGTGAGATGTGCCGGTTCCTGAATCCCAGGTGATCCACAAGGGGAACCTTTGTGGATTCATTCGCCAGGGGGAGGGTGTTGATTGTGTCCAGTTAATGTTCGGATTCGGCAACAGTGCCGCCCTCAACCCAAATAGGTAAGCGCGTCACTCCATCGTGACGCATTATGAGTTTCTTACTGCCTCATAGGATGGGTAGGCTCGAAACAAGTGCACGGTTGAGCTAGCGGTCTGAAAGCGAATCTATTTCCCCATTCCCTACTCGATAACAGCGTTCTTTTCGTGGAATTTTTAGCTTCTGTTCAAGCGACATCGACATCCATCTTCCCAATGGAGCCACCGAGTCAACCACCAGTGGGATCGTGCACAGATAGCGGTAGACCTTGTTCCTGCAAGAGTTGACACTCTTTGGGGATACTGAATCACAGAAGTTGCCGGTAGTTGGTCTTGTTCCATATAAACGGGGAGATTCAGTATGTACCGGTCTCTGTAGGTACTGAAATTTGGAATCCACACTGACAGTGCAAGATGGTGCTTTCTATGGATACGGCGGGGGCATGGATCCGATCATCGCCATGAACTCTCAAAGCGGATGGACTGATTTCTCCGCCCTTCATGGCTTCACCGCAGTGGATGTATTTACCACCGACGTTCAGGATGTCAGGGACCGCAGGCTGGGTGTGTAAGAACTTTGCGACGCTTTGTACTGAAGTGTCGTGTGCGTAAAACGACTCGCATTTTCCGCAGCTGTATTCAAGGGCGACCTGGCCACTCACTGGAGGAATGCTGGAGCCGAATGATTCAAGTATCAAGTGCTCTGCGGTGTGGCATTTGGTACATGTCAGGGCGGAATCATTGGGGTGTTGGTTTTCGCTATACAGGGGTGCAAAGCTGTCGATCGCCATCGGTAAGTTCCTGACTATCCGAAATCTCATGATCTAACTTTTAAGAACTACACCATTGACATCGAGAACGGTGCCGCTTGGCTGGGACTGGAAAGTGCCAGATTTTTTTAAGCTTTCGCATAATATTAGAAGTATTCTAGGTCACAATTGGCGTTAGAGCCAAGCGTTCGGACCGTTTTAGTCAGTTAGATAGTGCTGGGGCACCTGGGTGCGGAGTCATATGGCCTATGAATGCCTGAGTGGGCGTTTAGTAGATTTTTTCCGGCTTGTCCATTTAACGAGGACATACAAAACGAACCCGATGATCAGTAGAACAGCTGCTCTTAGCCAGATGTCGGGTCCCTGCTGAAAAAGTAGCAGCCCGCATGAGGCCAGAGCCAAATATGGCACCACCGTTGGTGAGCGGAAGTGCTCGTGTTTGACCGTATCCTTGCGAAGGACTAGCACGGCTGCATTAGTGCTGATAAAAACGAATAGCAATAACAGCACCACGGTTTCGGCCAGTGATTGAAGATCGCCGGTAAGAGTTAAGGCCATTGCAGCTATGGTCGTGAGTAGAATCGCAACCCACGGAGTGCGACGCTTGGGGAGCACCTGGCCCAGCACCCGGGGTAAAAGGGATTGCTCGGCCATGCCAAATGCCAATCGGCTGGCCATGATCATCGTCAAGAGGGCACCGTTGGCAACTGCCACCAGCGCCACCAACCCAAAGAGCCAATCTGGCACACCGAAGCCAGTGGCTTGTACGACTTGCAGCAATGGTCCAGTGGACTCATTGAGTTCCTGCGGTGAGAGAGCTATCGATGATGCCAACCCGATCAACACGTAGATCCCACCGGCTGTCAGCAGTGCACCAAAGAGAGCCTTCGGATAGACCCGATGGACGTTACGGACTTCTTCCGCGACATTAGCCGAGGTCTCAAACCCGACAAAAGAGTAGTACGCCAAGAGTGAAGCGGCTAGAATTCCAACCGCTGGAGAGACCTCAGGGTTGAATTCGATCACACGTGACACCGCTCCAGCCCCTCGACCAACCATGAGGCCTACCAGTACTATGACCAGAACCAGCCCCGAGACCTCAATAACGGTCATGACAACATTAGCTCTCACGGATTCTTTCACTCCGCGCGCGTTCAGCAAAGCGACGAGGAACAGGAATGCAAGCGCTGCTGGTACCGCAGGAACATCTAAGAAGGGTTTGAGGTAGTCTCCGGTGAAGGCCAGGCTTAAACCTGCAGCGCTGGTAACTCCGGCTGCCAACATGCAAAATCCGACCAGAAAAGATACTAGCGGTAATTTAAACGCTCGTTCAGCGAATACCGCAGCGCCGCCTGCTTTTGGGTATTTAGTAACAAGCTCTGCGTACGATGCGGCCGTGAGCATGGCCAACAATAAAGCAAAAAGTAGCGGAACCCAGATAGCACCACCGACTTCGCCGGCCACTTTGCCAACAAGCGCGTAAATACCTGCCCCCAGTACATCTCCGAGGATGAACAAGTACAGCAGAGGTCCGGTGATTGCTTGCTTCAGTTTCGATTCTTGCGCTTGGGTCGGAGGTTCCATGGGATGAGTGTAGAGGTAAAAATGTTTATATTGTTAGCTACTAGTTGCGGCAGAGCCGCCTGCCGTGGGGGCAGCATCACTGTTGAGTACTTCTAGATCTTTGGTGGCGGGTCCCTCAAGAATTTTTCCAGTGGCGGTAAAGCGTGAGCCGTGAAGTGGGCAGTCCCAGGATTTTTCGGCGTCGTTCCACGATAAAACACCGCCTAGGTGCGTGCAGATCCCTGAGACACGACAACTTAGGTCGTTGACTCTAGACTCTGCGATCGGGTGCAGACCCTCACGCAACATGCGTCCCTGGCCCTCGCCAAGAACATCATCACCCTCCGCTGAGTCCGAGGCTAGGTCTTGTTCCTGCCCTTGACCGCCGCTTTGTGTTTTCTTTCCCTCGGTGGCCATGGGGGCAATGTTGGGACCATCAGTATTCGAGGACGTTTCGTTGATCTCTGCGGATTCGGCTTCGTTGGTGAACATAGCACCGAGCCAGCCTTTCGCCAACTTTCCTGCGACCTTGGCATTGATTTCTATACCTTCACGGAGGTCCGCGGGTGTAGTAATGCGGTGAGAAAGCGTTTGTGCCCACGACAAGTCCCCGCCTAAGATATTCGCGCTGAGAGTCAATGCAGCTGCGACGGCGTTGGTCATTCCCCATTTGTTATAGCCGGTGGCCAGGTAGATGCTACCTCCGCCTCGGGGTAACTTACCCACGAAGGGCACCCTGTTGGCGGATTTGTAGTCCTGAGCAGACCAATGATGAGTGGGTTCAGCACCAAGGAATCGTTGCTGGGTCCATTCATCCAGGTCCTTAACTTTGGCCTTTTCAGAGATCGGCGCGCCCACGGGATGGTCATTACCACCGACGAGGAGCAACTCCTCATCGCCTATCAGGACCGTGCGTAGCGACCGTGAGGGCTGGTCTACCGATAGGTACATTCCACGTGGCAGCGTACCCACCTGTCCTGGAACCCGGTAAGCCCCCACATAGGACCGCGAGGGCTCAATCTTGGCGAAGTACATGCCTCGGTCTAGTATTGGGGCTCCTGTGGCCAAGATGACGTGCTGCGCCTGATTGCTGCCCTTGTCGGTGAGTACCGTAGCAGGAGTGGCCGATGAAATATTGCGCACTCGCGTACCTTCTACGATCTTGACTCCCCGTGATCGCAGGTCTCTTGCCAGCGTATCCAGCACCTCGATGGGGTGAAACTGGGCCTGATTCGGCAAATGAAGAGCGGCTTGGGTGGGATAAGGTAGCCCAATATCGCCCTCTAACAAGGTGATATCTAGTCCGGTACCGCGAGCCGCTTCGGCCTCGTTTTTTAGTTTCTGGTAGCCAGAGTCTGTGGTGGCGTAAGTGTACGCGTTACGGTGCTGAACCGGTATGTTCTGTTCCTGAAGATACCGCAGCATCCATGCCTGACCTTCAAGGTTGCCAGCCACATAAGCCTGGACAATTTTTTGCGAGAAGTGCCGCCGGATACCCGACAACACCGAGCCTTGCAACAAACTAAGTTTCGCCGTCGTATTACCTGTAGTCACCGCCCCAATGGAACGGGCCTCGAGCACGGTGACACTTAATCCCGCACGACTAAGCAGCAGCGCAGTAGTCAGCCCAGTGAGACCGGCGCCCACGACCACGACGTCGTAGCTGGCATCAGGTTCAAAAGTGTCAGTGTCGATACTGGGACGGTGATCAAACCAAATCGATTTCATCTCTCAATTCCTCCTGGACCGCAATACTGTCGTAGGTTATGTGTGGCAAAAAAGTACTGGTAGCGAGCCCCTGCTAATATCCGCTATTGAGCCTGTGCGAACTCTTTTGACCGCACAGGACCTGACCGTTGCCATAGGGCACCTCTTGAAGTCCAGCCTCCCTGTTCTTGGGCCCCTTAGCAAGCACCCAGGGAAATTGATCCTCAAGAAAAGCACGGTAAAAACGGCACACCAGGGCAATGTCAGTTACACGATACTTACCCACTAATTGACCGTGCTGGCAAATGATTCCTTCGAAGGCTTGCGCGGCAGGTTCGATGGCGTTTAGCATCTGGATGATAGCCGCAAGGAGAATCATTCAACCGATCTAGAGGCGTAGCCCCAACAGATCCATTCCGAAAGTGAGCGACGATGGCAGAGAAACCCAGACCCGAATCCGAGAGCCTACAAAAATCATCCAACGATAGGCGCGATCCCGCTCCACAAACTTCGCCATTAGAACCCGATCAAAATCCGGAAGATTCATCACCCCTAGTCTCGGTAAATCCGGGCGAGAGAGAAGGCCCTACGTATTCATCGGATGCCTCTGGGGAAGAGATTCAGATAGAGATTGGACAACAGAATCCATGGGGTTCCGAACCCGTAGCCAACGATCCACCGCGGACAGAGGATCCACAATGCGATGACCCCTCCGATAGTGATCATCCATAAGGACCGAACTGGCAGTCACGTGAGAACCCGTAAAACCAAGTGGGCGAATCCCTGAAGGATAGACCAATCGCCATTCTCGGCGCGGCATTCAAGCCTACTGGTGACGATGCCAGTGAACCCGTCGCTTTAGCATCCCCATCTAGTTATAGCTTCAGCACGCAATTTTTACGGTGATTGATTTCAGAGTCCCTGATTGTGCTCGGCGCCGCTTCCTCGAACTTCTCTACCATCACGACCTAGATCACGCCATGCAGAAAGCTGACGTACTGCTGCTGCTTACTGAGTCGTAAAGATACAGGGTCCTCACTCAAGCACAGGCATCTGCAGTTGTCAGCTACAGGAAAACGCTCGACGGACGCAACCTCATGGACCACAGATTTTGGAAAGCGTCAGGTTGGAACTTCAAGGGAATCAGTACGACATAGGCTGAGGTTGGACTTAGCGGTTTGGGCTATTAAAATCTGCCGATGTTCTTATACCGAGCAGACTCAGCCGGCTAACTCATTCAATATCTACTAGGTCTAGCTACTGCCCAGCAGAGCAAAAGCTCCAAAAATGCGTCCTACGAAGAACAACAGTGCCAGCAGCACACCCAGTCCTATGATTACAAGCCAAATCTTATTGATGACTTTTCCGGCTAAAGGCGCTATCTCCGGTTTTACGGGTTCTGCGACAGAGCCTTCCCCAGGTGGGGTTTCTCCAGGAGGAACTCCACCGCCTGGTTCAAGGCCAGTAATTCTTCCGTCTACAGGATCTGGATCTGGATTGCTGCCCATAGTCGCCTACCTAACCTTCTCTGTAATTTCTACTGTTAAGAATCACACACATTCCCGTCGCTGGCAGTTCTTCATGGAATCTACTCTTACACAAGGGAATGAAAGTGGGTAGTGTTCGCCCACTACCCGCACGGTCCTCACGAATTGAAGGATCGAGAAGTGTCTACGTCAACCAAACGCGGCCCATCCTACTGTCAGTGGGATGCCATATTGGCCTATCAGGGTTCGAGCACGACTTTGATACAGCCGTCTTGTTTCTTCTGGAACGTTTCGTACATCTCCGGGCCTCGTGAGAGAGGTACGGTATGGGTCACCAAGTCATCGAGGCCCAACGGATCATCAGCATCATTCGTGAAAGGAAGAAGTTTCTCAGTCCAACTCCTAACATTGCACTGACCCTCACGCAACTGTATTTGCTTGTCGAACATCTGCACCAAAGGCATAGGAGTCGCTTGGCCAGCATAAACGCCACTAAGCGAAATTGTCCCGCCACGGCGCACCGCCGAAATAGCTGCATGAAGAACCGATGTGGGATCCACCGAAACAGTTTCCATGGCTTTTTGCGCCACTTGGTCCGGTAACAATCCAGTAGTGGCCTGCATCAATTTTGCGCCTTTCGATCCATGCGCCTCCATACCGACAGCATCCAGAACAGAATCTGGTCCGCGCTTCGTCATCTCCTGTAACTCTGCAGCAACATCTTTGGAAAAATCGAGTACTTCCACACCGTGCCGAACTGCCATAGCGCGCCGTTCGGCCACCGGATCAATCGCGATCACTCGATGGCCCAAATAAACACCTATCCGGGCCGCGAGCTGCCCGACAGGTCCCAGGCCGAAGACAGCTAGTGTCCCGCCGTCAGGCACGTTTGCGTAATCAACTCCCTGCCACGCAGTGGGGAGGATGTCCGAGAGAAACAAATACCGGTGGTCGGGCAGTTCATTACCGACCACCATGGCCCCGTAATCACCGTGGGGCACACGTAAGAATTCTGCCTGCCCACCAGCAACGCTGCCATACAGCTCGGAGTACCCAAGGAATTCTGCACCTTTGCCTTCACTGCGAACCTGGGTAGTCTCACACTGGGACTGCAAACCTCGTTGGCACATCCAGCAATGGCCGCAAGAGACATTGAACGGAATAACAACGCGATCCCCCACTTTGACCCGAGAAACCGCGGAGCCAACTTCTGTGACAATGCCCATTGATTCATGCCCAACGATGTCCCCTGCATGCATATACGGGCCTAACAGCTCATAGAGGTGCAAGTCCGAACCGCAAATAGCCGCGGAAGTAACCTTGATGATGATATCCGTAGGTTCTTGAATCCGTGGATCCTGCACCTCGGTATACTGGATATTCCGTTTACCTTGCCAAGTCAGGGCCTTCATCTCATACCTTCCATAGGGTTCGTACCTAGCTTGATATTCCAATTAAACACCGGATATCGAAGATGGCAATCCCTTGGAGGAGTCTTTCCATCGGTGGCATCGCTTGTCGTGCGCTCGCCCGTTTATCTAACGTTTCATTGCGTCCATTACTGGAAAATATGCCAGCAGGAACCAACACGCTCTTTGGTTATATTGAACATACTCAGAATATCCGTATGCGAGAGTTTCAACTCTCCGTGACGACTGAAGAAACAGCGAAGAAACCTTGCCTCGTCTGTCAACAGGAAACTCGCAATACTGATGGATAATAACCACCAGGCTTCACTGTGTAAGCCATTAATTCAAGCACCTTTTTTTCGTTTGGTAGTCTTCTCACCATGGTAGGCAGATGTGTGGTTTTTCGACCGTTTTGGTTTTGAAGTCTCGATGTTCTTTGTTGATGACTTTTTATTTTTCGTTTTTTTGACAGAACTCTTTTTAGCTGCCGTTTTGATCTGTCCCGTGTGTTTATTATCGATACTTCGTTTCAAGGCCTCCATCAGGTCAATGACGTTGTCGGCGTCGCCATGCGAATCTATGTCTGTAGATTCTTGGTCGCCAAATGTTGCCGCAGTGTCCACTGTCTCACCGTGCTTGAGCTTCTCATCGATGAGGGTGCGCAATTCCAGTTGGTATTCGTCTTTGAATTCGCTGGGTTTGAAATCGTCGCTGAACTGTTCTACGAGTGCTGACGACATTTTCATCTCTTGTGCGCTAATTCTGGATTTTCCTGCCGCCATAGCGAAATCAGCTTCGCGTACTTCGTCGCTCCAAAGAATGCCTTGCAAAATCAAAACTTTTTCCCTCACCCTAAGCGCACCTAGTCGCGTCTTTTGGCGCAGCGCAAATTTTACTACTGCTGTCAGTTCGGTATTTTCCAACGTCTTAACTAGTAGCCAGTATGCTTTGGGAGATTTTGAATCAGGCTCAAGATAGTAGCTGCGTTCAAGCATAATGGGATCGATCTGTTCGTTGGGAACAAACTGGACCACTTCGATCTCACGGTTTTTTCCTGCCGGCAACGACTCCATATCCTCGTCCGTCAGTACAACTGTTCGGTCGCCGTCCTCGTAGGCCTTATCTATGTCCTCGTACTCGACTTTCTTGCCACATACTTCACAACGCCGCTGGTACCTGATCCGGCCCCCGTCCGCGTCATGAACCTGATGCAGGTTAACATCGTGGTCGTCGGTTGCACCGTAGGCCTTAACAGGAACGTTAACTAGACCGAAGGCAATCGAACCAGTCCAAATTGATCTCATACTCCAGTCAAACATCAACGCCTCTGCATGACCAGAGAATAAAAAGCCTGAACGGTCTCACCAAAATTCATCCAGCTCTCCCCCGTGCTGGTGATCTTTGGGAACAGCGGTAAGAATGTATCTCAAGCGAAGGAGACTTACGATGTCCCGTTCCGATGAACAACTCGTGAAAATTGCCGGCCGTCGCCTCAAGGTCAGCAATCTTGAAAAGGTGATGTATCCGGAGACGAACACCACGAAGGCTGATGTTATGAGCTACTACGCGGCAGTCGCGCACGTGCTTCTTCCTCAAGCATCGAGGCGGCCCGCAACCCGTAAACGTTGGGTCAATGGAGTTGGCACAACCACGGATCCCGGCCACGCGTTTTTACGCAAAGATTTAGAAGACTCCGCACCTGATTGGGTACCTAGAGGACGAATACAACATAGGAACCACAACAACACCTACCCCATGGCCAATGAACCAGCAGTTCTTGCGTGGTTTGCTCAATTAGCCGCACTAGAAATTCACGTCCCACAATGGCGCTTTACTCTAGACGGGACAGCTTCGAATCCGGACAGGATGGTGTTGGACTTGGACCCCGGCGAAGGGGCAGGTCTTCGCGAGTGCGCTCAAACGGCCCAGCTGTGTCGTGAACTACTAACGGACATGCAGCTGGAATCTTTCCCCGTCACCAGCGGATCAAAAGGCATCCACCTTTATATCCCGCTGGACGGCAGCTATGATTCAGCACAGGTCTCTGATGTGGCCCACGAACTAGCTAGATCTTTGGAAGCCGACCACCCGCATCTCATTGTTTCCGACATGAAAAAGTCGCTGCGTCCTGGAAAAGTTCTGGTGGACTGGAGCCAAAACAGTGAAGCAAAAACGACGGTTTGTCCCTATTCGCTACGGGGCCAACTCCGTCCAACCGTCGCTGCGCCACGAACTTGGCAGGAAATTGCTGATCCAGAACTCCGCCAGCTCGAGTACCAGGATGTTATAGAGCGCGTTAACGCTGACATTGATCCTATCGGTGCCATTGGTTGGCGCGAATTTTCTGGTATTGACAGACTCAAGATATACCGGGCAATGCGCGACGGAGATAAGACACCCGAGCCAGTTCCAGTCGAAACGACCTCTGTGAAGGCATCTGATGAACCACGTTTTGTTATTCAGGAACATCATGCCTCACGGCTACATTGGGACTTCCGTTTGGAGCACTCAGGAGTACTCGTTTCTTGGGCTGTCCCCAAGGGACCGCCTCTAGATTTCGACGATAACCGGCTAGCCGTCATGACAGAAGACCACCCGTTGGCCTACGTTTCTTTCGAAGGCATCATCCCAAAAAACCAATACGGGGCTGGCATAGTCAAAATCTGGGACTCAGGGAGCTGTGTGCTAGAAAAATGGCGCGAAGGAAAAGAAGTCATTGCGGTTCTGTACGGTAAAATTGACGGCGGATTGGGAGGGATCCCGCGCAGATATGCATTGATCAAAACCGGTGGAATGGGAGCAAAAAAGAACTGGATTATCCATCTTATGAAGGAGCAGCCAACCCCCGGCAGTGAGAGAGCCACGAATCACATTGTTCCCGGTGCCGGAGTCCGCCCACCAAAGCGAACGACGATTCTGGATGTAGGCCCATCATCGGCGGTGATCAGGACACAGAACAGTGCAGATCTACCCAGACCAATGCTGGCCTCTGCTGGAACACCGCTGGACCTGAAAACCGGGCATAGATGGGCTTACGAAATGAAATGGGATGGGATGCGGGCGATCGTTGGTATCACCGATGCGGTGAGACTCGTCAGCAGAAATGGCAATAACGTGACAGCCCAATATCCCGAGCTGCAGGAACTCGCCTCATTGGCATCGAGTGGCATCGTGCTTGATGGAGAAATTGTCGTTCTCAACGCTTCAGGCAAACCCGACTTCGGTCTGCTACAAAAACGAATGAAACTCACCAAGAAACATGAGATCGACAAAGCCGCCCGTGACACTCCTGTACATCTGATGTTGTTTGATGTTTTGCAACTTGCTCCTTGTACATCAGACGGCACCCCAAGGTCCCTCATCCGTGAATCCTATGACACAAGACGCACGGCCCTCTTTGACGCTGTTACGGAAGGAAGCCACGTACACCTGCCGCCTGCGCACTCCGGATCCGTCGAAGAAGCATTCGCAACGAGCCGCTATCTGAAACTGGAAGGAGTGATAGCGAAACGAACAGACGGACGCTACCTCCCCGGAAAACGCAGTAAAGTTTGGATCAAATTCAAGCACGAACTCCACCAAGAAGTCATCGTCATCGGATGGCACAAAGGCTCTGGATCCCGCCAAAACACACTGGGTTCATTGCTACTGGCCGTTAACGACGGCGGGCAGCTCAGCTACGTGGGCAGGGTCGGTACCGGATTTTCCTCACGAGACCTCGCAGAGGCTGTCATCATGGTCGGAAAGCTTGAACGAAAGACCTCTCCCGTCGCGGAAGTCCCCGCAGCGGACCGAAGTGATGTCGTTTGGACGAGCCCTCAGTTAGTAGGAGAGGTCAAATATGTGGAGCGCACGCCCGGTAACAGGCTCCGGCATCCGACGTGGCGTGGCTGGCGTCCCGATAAATCCGCAGATGAAGTCCGGTGGGAGGAACCAACCGACGCTGCTCCTCCGAGCTCGGGAAAGAATAAGAACTAATACGAGCAACTGCAAATAACGAGCAGCCTCGCACCGATCGCCAGCAACCGGCGCATCGCTTCACAACCTTGGCTATGGTTCAGAGTTTCCGATTCTATGCTCCTAACTCCCCGCGTCGGATACCTTCTCTGTCGGGAACTATTCGCTAGTCGGAATAGGCCGCATCTTCGGTCTAGGCATGGATATACCCGATGGTATGGACTATTTGAATGGCGTGAGTATACGGCGTCATACTGGCTCTCCGCGGTTCGTGGTGAAATCCACTATTGTCATGGATGATTCACCGCTGTTCTGGCGGCGCTCCTGAGCATAATACGAGTCGTGTAGTTGGCGCTATTGACGAAGCCGCGGCCGGTCCGCTTGATGTGTTTGATGCTGGTGTTGTTGGCTTCTACTTTTCCCGTGGTGGCGCCGGTGACGATGAGGACTTCGATCTCTTTCCACCACCTGCAAATGGTCCGCCAAAGCCTAGTCGTCTCAGGTTGGTTGGATTCCTTGACGAGGCGTTCAAGGTGGTCTTTAGCGATCTCGGCGTCCTCCAACGACCCCGTGCGCAGCAGTGTTCGCACTTGTTCTTTTACGTCCCACGCGGTCTTGAGTTTCCCTGTCGGATCGTCGGTGGCGAAGACCTTCTCCAACCGCACCCGGGCTGGCTCGGAAAGTGAATCACCGGCTCGTAGGAGCAGCATTCGGTGTGCCCAGGCTGGGTCCACGGCTCGGCCACGACGCCCACGCACCTGATGGGAAAGCTGCTGCCTGACTTCTGTCAACGCCTGGTTGGCGAGCTGGATGAGGTGGAAATGATCCACGGAAACGGCGGTGCGGGGCAGCCACATCCGCAGCGCTTTTCTAAAAGCTGCTGAGGGATCGATCGCGACAACTTGAACGCCGAGGCGCCACTCCAGGGGCCGCTGGATGAGCCATGCACCGACCCCGGTGTGGTCTCGGCCGTCAACAACACCAAGGATCTGCCCGGTATCCAGGTCAACAATCGTCGTCATCCACGGTTCAATCCGCTGCCACGCGTTGGTCTCTGTGTTCTTGAAGAAGCGGACGGATCGGAAGCGGTGTTCATCAATGCCGAGCATCCTTGGCCGCAGCAGATCGACGTTGGGAAGTTTGGTTGCTGCCACACTCAACGCCTTCTGAACCAACCACCACGACACCCCGTGGGCAGTGGCGGTTTCCGTTGCGGCGCGGCCAGAGTCAATGACTGCTCGCACGAGAGCACTACGGAGTCGGCTCGTGGTGCGTGCCCTGGCCGGGACCTCGATCGTGGCTTCAAAGAACGTTTTGCGAGGGCACAATGTTTCGTCGCAGAACAGTCGCCGCTTGGCCCAAACAACCTCCACCGGACCGGCGATGGGGATGTCCTTGACTCGTTGCTGCCGGCCAGAATGGCGACGGGTGCCAATGACCCCGCAGCCAGGACACCCGGATTCGGCGGTGCTTGCTATCTGAATTCTTCGTTGGCCAAAACTCAGGATCTGGGTTTCAAGTACACGGTAATCGTCCAGATTGAAGATCGTGGTGGCAGCATCAAGGTGCACCAAAGTAAGCTCGTTCAAGGCTCGTAGTCCTGTCAAAGATGAATGCGTCAGAACATCCATCACAACAGGGCTACGCGCCACCTCTGTTCAAGGACACGAAACCAGAATTCACCACGAACCACGGAGAGCCGTCATACTCTTGCAAGGCGTGCGGATAAGCTTCTTAAATTGACTGACAGCTTTCATCCAACGTGCTGAAGGAGGGTACGAAAACTATGAGAAAATAGTGCCGAAACAACAGCCGAGTATCCAGCCCGCCGATGGCTGACTTACTTTTGGGTACAAATGTGAACCATGCTCATCAACCATGTTCTGGTCTTTTTACCTGCCTGCTTCACCAGTCAGTAGCGCTAATACGGCACCATCTTTTTGGCGTTTGAGGTTTGCAACACGTCCTTGCTCAAAAAGGGCAATCACTCGAGGGTTTATATAAGACCCTTTAGCGACCGACGGAGTGTTATGGAGCCATTCTGCAGCGTCATGGATCGCCGCTTTAGCTGCTTCCGGAGAAGTAGAACCTGAACGAAAGGATCGGGACAAGGAGATCGCCGCCACAACTGTGCCCTGCCATGTACGAAAGTCCTTGGCGGTGAAGCCATGCCCAGCCACTTCACCCAGATACCTGTTAACGTCCCTATCATAAATCGAGTGCCACACCTTGCGCCGCCCGCTCCTGAGCGCATAACTGAATGCAGGGCCGGAGCGCGGCGTGCTCGGCATAGACACAAAGTAATCCCTAAGCAACGAATCCTTAATTTGCACGTCCCAGTCCCCAGCTGATTTGCCGCGAAAGACCAGATGTATTGCTTTCCCTTCAAGGCTGACGTGGCGCCGCTGCAAGGTGGTGGCACCAAACGACCCATTTTCTTCAGCATATGACACACCGCCCACGCGCAGTCCGGCTCGGTCCATGAGCCGCACAGCCGCAGCCAAGCATTGACGTCGGCCATCCTCGCTTTGTTTCAAGTCTCTGGTCACCATTCGCCGGATGGTCGGTAAACGGTGGCCGAAAGCCAAAGAACGAATGAACTTTTCCCCGTCCCTGATTTCACGCCACCGCTGATGGTAAATGTATTGAGTTCGACCTGCGTCATCCACTCCCGTTGCCTGGATATGAGCATTCGGTGCGGACGCGATCCATACATGCGACCATGCCGGCGGGACCGCTAACGCCCGGATATGTTCAAGCTGCGGAGCTGAGGAAACGCGCCTGCCATTGGCCCAAACATAAGTGAAACCACGTCCGGCAACCCGCCGAGTGATGCCACCCTTTCCAGGCTCAACTTCTAAAACAGGTTCCATAACTGGCTCCTCTTCGCGTTCCCATGCCATGTGTGCGTTATTTGCATACTAACGGGTGAAAGTAATAAGTTCCTGCAGAACTGCACCGCAGAATTTTCGTTGACCGTTCAGCGGGTGCAGACTAAGTTGGCCGTACCAAGTGTTGCCTTCAAACCTTAGGAGTCCTCATGTCCGACGACCAACTTCGAGCTATCGCGCTGGTTTGCACCCTGTCTCCTTCGCCGGCGCCATCAAGTAGTCAACTGCTTGCAGAACAGGTGATGGAAGCCCTGTCGGAGCATGGTGTCATTGGATCGGTCATCCGCGTCGTCGACCACGACGTGCACCCAGGTGTCGAGTTAGATATGGGTGACGGCGATGCTTGGCCGAACATTCGAGAGCAAGTGATGTCAGCGGACATTTTAGTGCTGGCCACACCTACTTGGATGGGGCAGCACTCCAGCGTTGCGCAGCGCGTACTAGAGAGGTTGGACGCCGAACTCTCGGAAAAGGACGAGCAGGGCCGCATGCTAACGCTGGGTAAGGTGGCCATCGCGGTGATCGTGGGCAATGAAGACGGCGCTCACCACATCAGTGGCATACTCTTCCAAGCACTCAACGACGTTGGGTTCACGTTGGCTGGCCAAACCACAACGTACTGGAACGATGCTGTGGGCAGCGATTACCGGGACTATCAGGACCTTGAAGAAACTCCGGAGGCGGTCGCCAGCACCAATCGTACGGCCGCCGCCCATGCGGCGCATCTTGCGCGCTTGCTGCGGCAGAATCCTTACCCTGCGGTTTCTTAGGCGATCAATTACTTATCGTTACTAGCGCCGCCGTTGCGTAGTCTGCAACAAGTCGACGTGTGCCCAGAGCCAGGGGTATAGCGTAGACGGCATCCAGCAAGGTGACGGCATGGGTGCGGCTGGATCGATCGTTGGTGTAGAAAGAATCGGTTTAGGATTCTGGTGGGCAGATGCTGCTGCGGCACTCTTCATCGCCGCAAGTATTCTGTGGGAGGAATCAAGAACATGCGCGCGGCAATCACGGACCTCATCGACACTACAACGACCACTTTTGATGATGACAAAACCCACCCAGTCATCAGGATTTTTTCCAAGCGACTAGGACCGGTGCGGCACCATGGACCATCGCCGATATGGTTCCCAAAGCCGGCTTTTCGTCAGACCGCTGTCTACCAACACATTTATTTCTCACGGTAACGTCTCCGATACGCAGGAGATCTTTGAAATCGACAGCCGCAACGCCAAGGGGCCGACAGTGGATGAATGGCAGGACCGGTCCTCACTTGCCAGGTTTAGCGAAACCGTGCTCATCCCCCTACACCCGTTAGAACCCTTTCCGTTACCTGCTCAAGAAGAGCCAGGCAGGGTCACACGGTCCATAAAAAATCATAAGTAGATACTTGACCCCTATCCCAGAACACGGCAACTCCCGTGACCGGTGAGACATCCAATGAGCGTGCTCGACTCACTCCCTCACTCACTCAAGTTAATCGGGGTACGAGAGCCGCATCTTAGTCATGTCCACACGGTCGTTATAGAATGGAACATCTTCAGCTTCTAGTAATGCTCGGGCTTGACCTGCATGGCATGTCACGAGTGTTCCGTCGGCGTAAACAACCCGCCACCACGACACATTATCTTCTAGCAGTGACACTGCCCGACCTGCCTGCCGCGGCCCAATTCCAACAGCTTGACCGATTTCACCGTAAGTCACCACACAGCCAACGCAGATCGCGGCCACCACTGCCCGGACTTCTTCAACCACCGCCGTATTTATTCTCATTGTTCTACCGATGCCGGGTATGTTATTTTTCCGTCTCGCACTTGCGCGAACGCAGTCATTTCCGACTCTCGCGTTGAAGTCAATGACATGATGTCAAATACTTCCACTCCGGCAACGATGAGCGCATCGGTAATCAACCGCCGATGACACCGCCACGGCACGGCTTCGCTGCACATGATAACCGGGACAGATTCATTGGCGACTTTCACAAGTTCGGCGAGCCCAGAACTAAAGGGATCAGTGGCCATATAATCGGCGTAGTCCCGAAAAGCCTTGACTCTCCACCCACCGTTGAGACTGTCCACTCCCACAGGGGTATGCCGTCGCCCGCCCAGGTCTTTGATCCATCGATATCCGATATCCGCAGGCAACGCTTCTTTGATCGCTGCTTGATTCCACTGCGGAAATTTCCGGGAGGAAGGGTAGGACCGCACATCAACTAATTCAGTCACGTCATTGGCACGTACCATCGCCAGTACTTCCTCAAAGTCCCGTGTCGAATGCCCGATCGTAAATACCTGCGGCACAGCCATTTTTGGTGATGCTTCCTTCCTCACTACTCCCATGCCATCCAGCTCTCATCAACTCACCAGTTGTGTCTTTTGCTCCCTGTAGGCACCCTCCTGCCTCACGCTATCCCCTAGGTCCCTACGATTAGAGCTGCTGACTGTCCCTGGAAGATGTGTTCATGGGGGCGCTGAAGACTACTTCATCTGTTCAGGTTACTCGGTAGTGAAGCATCGTCGTCCGTTTGCGAAAGTCACTCTTAGGGGGATCTAGGGTCGTCCGATTCCTTTGTATTTCCAGCCAGCAGCCCGCCAAGTCACAGGATTTAAGACATTGCGTCCGTCGAGGATGTTCTTAGAAGTGACTGCTTCCGCGGCATGTTCTGGGGTGAGGTCTTTGTATTGCTGCCATTCGGTGAGCAGTAGTAATGCATCTGCTTTATTCATTGCCGACTCCAGATTTTCCTCGTACATGAGTTCAGGAAAACGTTGTCGCGCACCATCGATGGCTTGAGGGTCAGTCACCGTAACTGTGGCGCCTTGAAGCTGCAATTGTGCAGCAATACTGAGCGCAGGTGAATCGCGAACATCATCGCTGTTAGGTTTGAACGCCGCGCCCAGGACAGTGATGCGCTTGCCCATCAAGGTTCCACCCACCAAGGTGCGCGTCAGTTCAACCACGCGGATGCGGCGGCGAATGTTGATGTCGTCGACTTCACGCAACAGGGAAAGGACTTGGTCCGCTCCGAGCTCACCTGCCCGGGCCATAAAAGCGCGGATATCTTTGGGCAGGCAGCCACCTCCGAAACCAGCGCCGGCGTTCAAGAATTTTCGGCCGATTCGTTCATCCATCCCTAGCGCATCCGCCAGCACAGTGACATCTGCCCCGGTTACTTCACACACCTCGGCCATGGCATTAATAAAGGAAATCTTCGTCGCAAGAAAGGAATTCGCGGCTACCTTCACTAACTCGGCTGTTGCGTAATCTGCAACGATACGGCGCGTGCCCAGGGCCAGAGGTGTAGCATAAACGGCGTCGAGCACGGTGACGGCGTGGGTTCCTTCTTCACCAAGGGGTATACCGTAGACGAATCGGTCCGGGGAGAGTGTGTCCTTTACGGCCAAGCCTTCACGGAGAAATTCGGGATTCCAGACAAGAACAGCGTCGGAAGGTCGTCCCTTGAGGGTCTGCGCTAGCCGGGTTGCTGTACCAACGGGCACCGTGGATTTACCCACGACCACGTTTCCGGGCTCTAAGAAGTCAAGAAGTGAGTGGAATGCTGCATCCACATGGCGCATGTCTGCGGCGTACTCGCCCTTAAGCTGGGGTGTTCCTACACAAAGAAAGTGCACCTGGGCGCCTTTGACATCGGCTATTTTCGTGCTGAACCTCAAACGACCGTTATCGAGGACTTCTTGCAAAAGTTCAGGCAAGCCTGGTTCAAAGAAAGTCGCTTGGCCAGCCTGTAACTGCCCGATTTTCCTCGCATCGATATCGATGCCAATGACGTTATGGCCCAGCTCGGCTAAACATGCTGCGTGCACAACTCCTAAGTAACCGCAACCGATCACGGATATATCCATATCATTTCTTCCTCGTGCTGGGGTGTGGTCCATCGCTCATTGCAGCGAGATGGAGAACGAACTTCGTTGCCTCTGAGCTGTGAGCCGTGTTCACGCTGCTGATTCAACCTGATCCGAGGGTAATCGGTCAATAGGTACGCCGTTATTGTCCTATCCAGAAAAGAACGGCAAGCCGCCGCGGCAGGGATATCTCATCACCCCCCCCATAGCGGAGTAATATTTTGTTCCTTATCCTCGCGATATTCCATCGCAGCGGTGTGGTATTTGCCGCTGGTCAAATTTTCGTTGAGGATGGGTGGCCCTATACTTACCGAACACCCACAGGGTGAGAATCAGTTCGGTGTTGTAGTCGTGGTAAATAGCTAGCCGGATAGGCTGGTATGGAGACCCTCGATCAGAAATGAGGGTTTTGAGTGGTGCTAAGGAGAAGTTTTGAACAGTTTGGGAACGCTGCAGCCCTTTGTGACTCCGACGGTGAAGCTGTCCCGCCTGTTCGATTTCCCTGATCTGGAGATATTCGCCAAGCTTGATCTGCTCCAGCTAGCTGGCAGTACCAAGGAGCGCACAGCCAATGGGCTGATTGAGGATCTCCTTGGATCAGGACAGCTCCGTATTGGTGGCATGATCGTTGAATCAACCTCTGGGAATTTGGGGATCGCGCTGGCAAGGCAGTGCGTGGTGCGAGGAATCAACTTCACCGCAGTTGTCGATGAAAATGCCAATCCTTTAGCCTTGGAGCTGATGGAAGCCTACGGTGCCAAAGTGGACCTCGTGCAAACTCCTGCGGACGGTAATAAACTCGCCGCACGTCGCCGCCGGGTTAGTGAACTGTTAGCGGAGCATCCCGGATCTGTAACCACTAACCAGTATGGATCACCGGCTAATCCCCGTGCCCATTTTGACACCACCATGCCAGAGATCATCGCAGGTACAGGGGGAAATCTGGATTATCTCTTCGTGGCGACCAGCACCACCGGGACTCTGTTGGGCTGTCAGCAATATGTCCAAAAGCATGGTCTGAGCACCAAAATTGTGGCTGTTGACTCCGTTGGTTCGGTGCTCTTCGGCGGGACGGCCGGCACCAGGCGCCTACCCGGACTCGGTGCAGGGATCCTCCCAGAGTTGGCATCCTGGACAAAGCCAGATCTTATCTTTCAAGTTGAAGAAATTGACATGGTGCGTGGCTGTAGACGGCTGGCACATTATGAGGGCATCCTGGCTGGTGCATCCACAGGCGCTATTGTGGCCGCCATGGGCGCACTGCTTCCCAGTCTCGATAAGGGATCAAGAGTGGCTTTCATGGTTCACGACAGTGGTGTGCCCTACCTCCAGACTGTCTACAACGACGATTGGGTCCGGACCGCACTAAACGTCGAACCTGAATAGGCAACGCCCGCCCGTGTCGGTGTAGAGGATCCTCCAAGCCGGTAACGCACCCTGCTTCTGCCTGAGGGCTATAACAGCCGCGCTTTTCGCAGTAGTACGCCATAGTCGTGGTCACCGTGAGTGATGACGTCCAAAAGGGTAGTTCTCTCCTCATGGAGGCCAACCAAAGGTCCCTTTGCTCTACCTGGGAATGGTCGCTGGCTGGGTACAACACGCACCTATTGAGCCTGCTAGAAAGAGTGAATTGGTATCTGTGACGCCCTTGTGTTATTAAATGGTAACGAAATCTGACTTGATCCGCGTCCTCTTCTTGAGGCAATAAGAATTAAGGGAGCCTGCTGGTTATGTCGATGCTGCTATGAAATCTCAGGTACCTACGTGGACCAATCCTTTGCGCATTGCCGTCCTGGCCCATCTTCACCATCCGATCACCTCACCATTCGCAGGGGGTATGGAGTCCCATACCGCGCACCTGGTTTCTGGATTGGTTGCTCGTGGCCATGAGGTAACCCTCTTCGCTAAAGACGGCAGCGTTGTTGACTGCCATCTGATCCCCGTTCTTGATGCTGGGTTCCTGGTGCGTGGCTACCCGGAGGACGAGAGGACTAACGAACAGCATAAGGTCCTCGACGGAGCCATGGAGCGAGCGGTGAAACTCATTCAGGCAGGTTCTTTTGACGCGGTGGTGAATAACTCATTAAGCCCTGTACCGCACCGTCTTGTCATGCAGTTGCCTACCCTTCATGTACTGCACACTCCGCCGCTACCCCGATTGATTGAAATCTTGAGGGATCCAGCCAGAACGTTGCAACAGTTGCACCGTTACGTCACTGTTTCCGAAGCCAATGCATGTCCTTGGCGAGAGTGGTTACCGACCATTGAAATCGTTCACAATGGCATCGATTTGTCGCACTGGGACGAGCGGGCCGAGCCGAAACACTCGGTAGCGGCTTGGACCGGACGCATCGCAGCGGAAAAAGGGACCCACGTGGCAATAGCCGCAGCACGGGCAGCATCCCTGAAATTACGGATTGCCGGTCCCATCCACGACCAAGAGTACTTCCGTAGCCAGATTGAGCCGCAGCTCGATAGTGACATCAGTTACCTTGGACACCTCGATCAAGAAAAATTACAACGCATGATCGCTTCCTCGCAAGTGTTCCTCTCCTCCCCGCTCTGGGAGGAACCATTCGGACTCACCACTCTTGAAGCTATGGCCTGTGGAACCCCGGTGGCCGCGCTACCTGCCGGAGCTATGGCCGAACTCATTGGAACGACCGGAGGAGTAGTCGCCGACAGCCGAGACAGTAAGGCACTAGCGGTGGCAGCGACCCGAGCCAAAGATATGGATCGTGAGCAGGTTCAGGCGCGAGCCAGCAGATTCGCGCTGGCTGGAATGATCGAAGGGTATGAGCGGATACTTCACTCCATGGTTCATCGTTCCTTCTCCCAAGTCTCAGAGGGGTCATGAGCCGATACAAGGTTTCTTACTACGCCCATCATTTTGGTACTGGCCACCTGCGTCATGCCCAGAAAATCGCGGCCAGCAATTTGTTCGATCTTCAAGTTACCAGCACTGGCCCTCGTAACAACGCTTTGTTGAAGGGCAACTTGGAATATGTGGATCTAACTCCAGATGTGATTGCTGCTAGTCCTGAGCCAGCATTGCGCGCCGGATCTTTCTTGCATTACGCCCCCACAGGCGAGCTCATTCAACAACGTTTTGCGGAACTCAACCGGGCGTGGAAAACATTCGGTCCGGACATGGTGATGGTCGATGTTTCGGTAGAAGTCGCGCTGTTCGCTCGATTGAGTGGCTATCGGGTTGCTTTCCGTCGGATGCCAGGCAATCGGAACGACCCAGCACACCAGATGGCGTATTCGTTGGCGGACACCATTTTCGGCTATTTTCCTGCAAGTTTGGAAGATCCCGCGCATCTGGAGAAATTTGGTTATAAAACTCACTACCTTTCGGTGGCCGAGCCAACGAATTATTCGTTTCACCCCGGTCATGACACTTCCCACATGCCGGGCCAACCTAAAGTGGTGGTGCAAACATCTTTGGCATCCGCGATTCCCTTAGATCATCTGGCACAAGCCGCCGCGGCTTCGCCTCGATGGGACTGGGAAGTTGTGGGTTCCGTGGAAGCAGATGGCACACCTCTTCCCACAAATTTGCGACTCCACGGTGTTCTTCCGGATCCAATACCGATCATGCGCTCAGCTACGGTGATTATCAGTTCTGCCGGACACAACGCTGTAGTCGCTGCTGCGAGCTGCCACAGACCCGTCTTGTTAGTGCCCGAAGAACGCCCGTATGCGGAGCAACTGGCCTTTGCAGTGGCTCTGCATGAACGTGCTGGTCTCGAGATGGTCAGAAACTGGTCGACATCGGGAAATTGGCCACGGATCCTCGAAAATGCCGCGAACAGTGACCCACACGCGCTAGCAAGAACACTTTTTATTCCCACAACAGATTTCAATCAAGGACTGCTCGATCTCCTGCATGCAACGGCAACAGAGACACAGGCCTCCATCATTTTCTAATAAGCGGCTGAATTATGAGCTGCTCGTACTTCTTCGGCCGTTGGAATACGCCGAACGGTGAGGGAAGACTGGGACGGTATCCAAGAAATCAAGTCCAACTGAACAAAAGCCCTCAACCAGCCTTCCATGGGCCACACACCCCATCGGGAGTGAAATAAACGGGCATTCTGAACAATCTCCAAGAAATGGTTCAACGGCGGGTTATAGACCCCATGGTGCTGATGGAACACCGGTGCTTCTATGAACCTCACTGGGATCTTTGCTTCTCGGATTCTAAAAGCGAAGTCAGTATCCTCTCCGCCGTATCCGGTATAACTCTCATCGAACCCACCCACTTCGGCAAAGACAGTAGCGTGGATTGCGAACCCAAGAGACCAGAACATTGCATGTCCGGACATGGTTGATTCCGTGGGGAGTCCCTCACGGGTGTGATGCCTAATGGAGGCGGCGAGTAAAGACTTATCCTCCACTAACAGTGTGGATTCCAACGGCTTCGTCAAATATCGTGGCTCTGCCATGGCCAGGACAGTCTCCTCGTTCAACACCTGAATGAAAGTGCCGAACAAGGCCGCTGACGGAATAGAATCCACATCCAGGAAAATAAGGTTTGGTGTTCGGGCGGCAGCCGCAGCTGTATTCCGTGCTTGGGACAACGGCAAACCCGAACGAGACTGGGAGGAAGAAATGTGGATGATGCGCAAAGGAACATCACAGCGTATCGGAGCCGGGCAGGGATCGTTCATGTAGACGATCACCACCTCAGCAGGACGCAGCTTGGAGGCATTCACACCAGCCAACAAACGTCGTAGATGGTCCGCCCGACCATGCACTAAAACGAGCACCGAAAAATCACCCACTGTCCAGGGTTCCTCTTTTGTCATACTCACCTTCTAGTTCGTGTTGCAAACACGATTAAACACGTCATTGTTGGTGTTTTTATTGAGTGTCTTTTTCCATGGGGTGGGCTTCGTGGTGGGGTAGGCCGTGTGTACGCCGGTCCTCTTTCATCTCTGCCTCAAAGAGGTGGCGTTTCCCTTCGGCTAGTTCATGCCTGGCCATCGACTCTGCTGCTTTAAACGCGGAGTAATACCCGTCGTCGTAATCCTCTACTATCTGGAACGTCCACCGCCCATTGATGACGTTCCTACCAACTAGCTTTTGCTCAAGATG
This sequence comes from Arthrobacter sp. TMP15, assembly GCF_039529835.1. Taxonomy (NCBI): domain Bacteria; kingdom Bacillati; phylum Actinomycetota; class Actinomycetes; order Micrococcales; family Micrococcaceae; genus Arthrobacter; species Arthrobacter sp. TMP15. The sequence continues at coordinate 42,887 of NZ_CP154263.1, read as the reverse complement.
CTCGGCCATTGCCTCAGCACCGGATTCTCGCAGAAGCTCAACAGCTTCACCGAGCGCTAAATCTGCTTTACCTGTTAAGCGGTGAAATCCATAGAGGTAACCGCGGGCGTGCTCCACAACCTCCAAAGCTTCCGAGAGTTTCCCCAGCGCCTTGACAGTTGCATCACTAACCCCCGCGCCTCGTTGGTGGTCAGCATCAGGTCCCTCATCACTTTTCAAAGTCGTCATAAGTAGCAGCATAGGTCCTCTTCATCGCAATAGTCGAAGAGATCTCTGAGCTAAAGAAGTGCCCGAATAGCTCGAGCCTTCCGTGGCTTCTTAGCAGTCTCAAATGGGTTCGGGTGAACCTTGAGTGACTTCACGACAGCCGCTAAATCCCAGACTCGTCCGCTGCCTAGTTTCAGGGTCATCGCCCTACTTGTCTGAAGAGCCTGTAAATCGTTATTGTCATTCTTATGATGCGAACTCGTGTTTCGAGAAATCGAATAAGGATAGGTTTCATCGGGCTGCTAATTTTCTTCTTGACGGCTTGTGGCCTGCAGGTGCCCGTTGATCCACACGGCACTTTAGACCGTGTGCGTGGTGGTGTGATGCGCGTGGGTGTGACCGAGAATCGTCCCTGGGTAAAAGTAGATGCGGCCGAGGAGCCGTCAGGGATTGAACCCGCATTGATCTCAGGATTCGCTGACCAACTCGACTCGGACATCGAGTGGACGACAGGCAGCGAAGCCGTTCTATTGGAAGAGCTTGATCAGGGTGAGCTCGATATCGTCGTCGGTGGCTTTTTAGACGACACTCCTTGGATCGAGAAGGGTGCTATCACTGTTCCCTATAGAGAACAGAGGACATCTAGCAGTCGAGAAAAGCACGTCATGATCGTGCGTATGGGCGAGAACGGGTTCCTTCTCGCTCTGGAGAAGTTTCTATTAGAGAAGGTGGGGACATGACGCGACGTTTTGGCCGCACAGAACTTTCTGAATCGCAGGTTCTTACATTACGCGCGGCAATCAGGATTGAATGGTTCTCCCTTGCTTTCTTAGCAGTGGCCATCACCACGGTTTACCTTGTAATGGGCAACTCCCAGGCCATGAAAGCTGCGTGGATTGAAGACCTACTGTCGTTGGCTCCGCCAATTGCGTTCTTGATGGCGATCCGCATCATCAATCGTCCTCCGACAAAGAAGTACCCATACGGGTTGCACCGAGCTGTAGGAGTCGCTCATTTAGTTTCCGGAGTAGCACTGTTCTCGATGGGTGTGTTCCTGATCGTAGATTCCGCCACAGCACTGATTAACGTCGAACACCCCCCGATCGGATCGATCGTGCTCTTCGGAGAGCCGATATGGTTAGGGTGGTTGATGATGTTCGTGATGGCGTTGACCATTCCTCTGCCGATCTACTTCGGGCGCGTAAAGATGCGCCTGGCACGAGAACTTCATGACAAGGTACTGTACGCAGATGCTGACATGAATAAGGCCGACTGGATGACTGCGGCTGGATCGATCGTTGGTGTAGCAGGAATCGGTTTAGGATTCTGGTGGGCAGATGCTGCTGCGGCGCTCTTCATCGCCACAAGTATTCTGTGGGATGGAATCAAGAACATGCGTGCGGCAATCACAGACCTCATCGACACTACAGCGACCACTTTTGATGATGACAAAACCCACCCAGTCATCGATCACATTAACGCATATCTACAAGAGCTACTTTGGGTTGACGAGGTTGGGTCGCGAATACGGGACCAAGGACACGTGTTCCATATCGAGTCATTTATCGTTCCGCGTAATGGCCACGCTCCTACTCTTGCTCAACTCGCTGAAGCCCGTAAAAATTGCCTCCAGATTGACTGGAAAGTGCACGACATAGTCCTCGTCCCCATCGAGACACTGCCCGAAGAAGTACACACCTCGCTTCGAAACAGCCAGGCGCAACTCGGACGCTGACCGTGCGGTAACCACCGTGGGACGAAAGATAAAAAGAAAACTTCAGGGACGGTGAGTGCTATGAATCTTTCCTTCTAAACCGACTCTTCTGTCGTATCTTTCATAATGCGTTGGTGCAGGGAGTTTAAGATCCGCTCGCAATCGAAAGCTACCGCTGCCCCTGGGGTCAGCGATAGTTCCTCTTGACGCGCGGAGCGTTTCAGTTCAGAATCGAGCAGATTAAGTGCCTCCCGAGCTTGATCAAAGCTTTCCTGCTCGGCCGTGCCCTCATCCCAAGAAACCATTAGAGATGCCACCGATTGCAGACACTCGCTCAGGGGCTTGCAAGTCTTTGGATCAAGCCGATTGTTAGAGCCGTTGCCCCAAATCACAGTAGTGAGCACCTCTGTAATATCCCGAATATTAAAGGCGATGGCTTCCAAAGTACTCAGGTCTTCAAAGCTCTCAGTGACAAGTTGGTGACGGGAATGCAGGTACGCACGGGGGTTACCCTTACGGCTTTCATCCGCATGATACGCCGCACCCCGAATCTCGCTCACAGTGGTGTTGATAAGCCCTGCGCGTTGGGACCAATCTTCATGTTCCGGCGGCCAATTCTCTACCAAAGCACGCGCGATGTCCTCTAGTTGACCGGCCAGCAGGTTCCTACCGCGAGAAACCCGCAATCGGGCGGCATCTATAGCCAAAGGCGGGAAGATCAGCAGATTCACGATCAATCCGACGGTGACGCCCAGCCCCATCTGCAGCGCGTACCCAATCGAGTATGAATCGGCATCCTGCCCACCAACGATCAAAACGAAGAGAACAGCCACGGGCACATACTCTTTGCCCGCGCCCAAACGAGGGTGACCTGCTACCAAAACACCCAGCCCTACCGCTAAGGAAATACTGAGAATATTCGGAGTACCTGCTAGAAGAACCCCCGCAGCTAGCACAATGCCTAAAACAAGCCCCGCCAACGTTTGCACTCCTGCACGCACCGACCCCATCAACGTCGGATACATGCTAACCAAAGCACCCAGCGGAGCGTAATACGGATATTTATCAGCCACTCCGGGCATGTAACGGGCCAAAAACCATGCCACACCCACAGCCAGTGATGTTTTCGCGGCCAACAGCAACCTCTGTCCTGCCACGCTCGATTTCGTCCACACCAAGAACCGTTTCCAAGTCTGCTTCAACACGAAAACCCTCCACCTGATCTGAGTATCATCCGTTCACTCTCCGTGTTTCGGCACAAAGACCACACCTTGCCGAACGGTTGCCCTGGATATGCCTTGCCCACCACTGTTTGAGCCATGAATCAGTTTCCCACGGCAAAGGCTAGAGCGAGTCTCTGGCTGCAGGACCACAACTACCTAAGCACCATCATTAGGTGGCGTCCCATCCAAAGATATATGTCGGGCAGGACCTGCAAGTGCTTTAGGACGTAACGAGCGCGTAAGTCCAGCTACTTCTGGCTGTGTTCCACTAATTGCTGGCGCCTTTCAAAAGATGTCACGCACTCGGGTAAACACTGGCCAGATCAGAAGAAAATGGCTCGTTTGGTTCTTAACCAACACGCTAAATGGCACCGCCGTTGAGATCTTCTCAACAGCTGTCTCCCCGCTCGAATTCACCATGATCGAAAACAACAGGTGAGCCTCGTGAAGAGCAGAACGATGACCATCATGGTCAGTAGGAAACAGCCTCAGTCTCGATACGGTGAAACAACGACCGATCCTCAACCAGAGGTGTCTTATCAATGGAACCTTTGACAAGACACATACCGCGCACTCCCCCACAGCGATGGTTCACGACCTAAATTGTCGGATCAGCGCATCTTAGGTTAGCTTCGAAAAGTCTCAACTATGTGTCTCATTCTGATATTCTCAATACGAGTAGAAAGCAACCTTTGATGGGAAAAGTGGGAGGCACTTCATGACGCGTCTTGGATATGCACGGGTGAGTACCGCAGACCAGGATACCGAACTGCAAAACCGCGATCTTGAAGCTGCTGGGTGTGAACGGGTCTACCGCGATCACGGAATCAGTGGAAGCAAAACCAGCCGTCCCGAACTGGATAAAATGTTGGACCGCCTTAGCCAAGGCGATGAAGTCATTGTCTGGAAGTTAGACAGACTCGGTCGCAACACACGCCACCTGCTTGAACTTCTTGATGGCTTCAAAGCACGGGGCATCAAATTCCGTTCCCTTCGCGATGGCATCGCTACCGACCCCAGTAGCGACATTGGCGGCGCCATGGCACAAGCCATGGTCACTATCATTTCCGCATTCGCTCAACTCGAACGCGATCAACTTTCCGAACGTACTAAAGCTGGCATGGCCATCGCCGCATCTCACGGACGCAAAGCAGGACGACAAGAAGTCACCACCACCCACCCCAACGTTAAACAAGCCCACGTACTCAAAAAACAGGGCCTGAAACCAGCCGACATTGGCAAAATCATCGGAACAAGCCGCGCCACCGTCTACCGCTACCTCGCCATGGAACCCGGAACGCAACAGCACCACACAGGATTCCGTGGGAATGATTGAGATGTCTCAAGTACCGAACAACGTTCACGGCGCCTATCAACAGCAGCCATGACTGGCACAAAAAAATCCATCACATCCATCAGTCAAAATCCCCGAATAAGCTCAACTCTGCCTAACCAATACTTGCAGGTGATTGCTCAAGGGGTCAGAGTTGTTAACATCGCGCCAATCGTCAGGAGCCTTTCATGACAGATAACAAGCCTGCCCCGAAAAGAAAAATAACGAGAGTTGGACAGCAATACGTAGCAGTGGGGATCGTATTTTTGATCGCCGCTGTGATCTTCATCTTCACGATGGATAGCCCGGGGCTATGGATCAGCTTCATGATGCTGGGAATTGTATTTACGACGAGCGGGGCTACCGGGGCCTTCGAGCAAAAGAAAAAGCAGTAGAAGCCACTAAACATCCACTATCCAGTTTGTCTCGTTGTCTCGTGGGCCGCCTGGACTTTATTGCGGATGCTTCTTGTTGTGCTGCGCCGAGCCACGCTTGCTATGTGGGATCTGGGTGGCTACTTGTCCCTCGCGGAGTTAAGTTTGGGCATCGTGAGCCTGGCATATCTCTTGTAAGTTCATCATCGCGACGGTCGTTTCTGGGATGAGGATGCTGGCGGTAAAGATGATTGGGAACGACGCGGACGGTATCTGCCTGATGGGGTGTCCTGCTACACCGTGGCTTCTGCATCCGGAAAGACCTGAGTTTCTTTACTTCTGGGACGGTTGCGCATTGCGGAGACGGCGCTGTACGTCCGTCCCAGCATCAGCGCTAAGTCTTTCAACGCTATATTCTCACTCCTAGCAAGTTCGATATCTTCTACCGTCCATGGTGCGCCTATTTTGTTGGCAACTTTTTTGGTTTCAACTTGTACATCTTTAGGGGACCAAGGTGCGTTTCTGGGAACGATCATTGCCTTGCGCTGCTCCCATATCTGTTCATGACGTTGTTGATGATAAGCACGGGTTGTAGTGACATGGCTGTCGTGAGTCCGCATAGAAGGCACCGCTACCTCGAGCTGAAACTGCGGATTTTTCTCGACTTTAGTTTCTCGTATCTGGAAACTTACCGTCTCACATTGCTGACACCAGTGATCCAGTTCATCGGGGCTTAAACCGACCTCACTAAAGTCTTTTTCAGACTCCTTTTGCCCACACCCTGAACATCTTTTTCCAGTGATCATCTACACACGTTCCTGGGTTACGAGTATCGCCATCAGGCAATAACTATCTAACAATTTCTCTATCTAACTAACTTGCTACGTCGCGGCACGAATCCGTTGTGTAGCCATTGCCCGAAGAAGATCATACTTCTGCTGCGTGTCAGCCAGCATCCCCGAGTTGGGTTCGAGGAGGTAAGTGCCGGGCCTTTTATCCAAACTTTGAACGCTCAGCGAGAAGAAGTGGCCACCCAGCTGGGGGACGGTTGACCACTTCATAACAGACAGTACCGGAGTACCTCAGCTACGGACCAGACGCTGCGCTGCACCGCAATACGGCAATCCAGCTGCCTCATCGTTTTATAATAGTTTCGCTCTACTCCAGCACACGATCACTTATAAGCGGCTTCTGCCATCAGCAAAGAGATGGCGATGAACAACACAACGCTCAGACCGGCTACTGTCGCAGGTAATTATCATCCCAAACACATCTACACCTATTTACACCGGGCATAGGAGAAGAAGATTCTATGGTTTTTCTTGCGGAGGTATCGAGATCCCTTGGACAGTAGCAGCGATGTCTTCTAGGGAGGTTTGCATCCAAGCTAGGGCTGCATCGCTGGCCATGTTTTCTTTTGATGATGGATACCGTGCCATATGAATGATCGCGTGGTGGGCTATTTTAATGCCCAAGATATCCAGGAGAGAAAGAATGTCCTGCAGCGAGCGTTCCTGCGCCGCACGGCACTGCACTTGATTCGCTGTACTTTGTGCAACGGTCTGCGTGAGCACTTTGTCGATGAACTGGGCTGGGTCCAGCGCTGGGTTGTTGCTTGATCCTTGGTACATGTAGTCCCCCAGACTGATCATGTATACCGTTCCTCTTCGGTTCTCGTTTCGATGAAAACGATGCAGCGGAAGAGGTCATCGACAATATCAGAAATTTATCGTGAAAAGGATCTTCAGGATGATAAATTTCTGTTGCATAGGCCGGTCAGCAATTATTTCAAACAAGAACTAGTGCGGTCTCGCTCCAAAATTCTGAAACCGCGTGGTGTGGATCCTTGTGTGAGGGGACTTGGTGAGCTGATCAGCTTCAGGGTCTCTGTGATGAGGAAGTCTCACAATTCTGTCCTCGTTGTTCTATGCTGAAGTCAAAGGGTCCGCAGATGGGTGGCCATCGGTCAGGTAAGAGTTCCAAGGGGTGGAATCCACCTACATTGACGCCGATAGAGCAGGAACCGCCACACCACTCTTCCCTGGAACTCTCGTCGGCTGTGCAACCATATCGATAGCACCCAGAGCGTCACTCCAGCACGGAAACGGCCTCTTCATCTCTAAGCGTGGTTAGGGCGGACAAAGTTCCGGATTTTGGGTGTGTCCGGCGTGGCGGAGACTCTCATTGGGAAAGAACCTCTCCCTTAATCCCCCCGCCCCGACCATCAGTGTTGCTCTTCCCACCGGACTGCAGGTGTTTGTGTACCGACATACTTTCACCCGAACTCGACTGGATGAGAAGTGTGGTCTTTAATACAGACTCTGGATTAAAACGGTCATGATCCTTTATGATGAGCTTGTCAGTGCTTGGGGGCGTCAACATCTTAGGATGTTAGACGGGTAGACCGGGCAGGAAACACATCTCCTATCCAGTCCAACTGCAAGGTCTCAGAAAATGCGCACTCCCTCTTCACGTACACGCAGAATCAGTATGTTTGCTGCCGCCCCGATCGCGATTTTGATCGCTGGAGGTATGGTCTGGCAAGGCTCACAGGCCGCGTTCACGGCCTCCACCCGCAACGCGGGAAACTCTTGGGCCGCCGGCAACGTAACCCTCACCGATGATGACCTAGGTGCTGCAGCGTTCACGGTGAACCAGATCGTTCCCGGCCAGACCGGCCAGAAGTGTATCGTGGTTACTTCTAACTCCAACGTTCCAGGTGTGGTCAAGGCCTACACACAGAACCTAGTCTCTTCCAAGGGCTTAGAAGCGAAGATCTTCTTCGACCTGGAACAGGGCACCGGCGGTTCATTCAATGACTGCACCGGATTCACCCCGACTGCCAACGATGTTCCTGAGCTTCCGCTGTCTCAGTTGGCCACCGTTAACCGTGACTTCGCCACCGGCGGTGCGGAGTGGGACACCGCAGGAACCCCGGGTGAAACCCAGAGCTACCGCGGGACATGGCGCTTCGACACCACCGGAATGACCCAAGATCAGGTCAACGCCATGCAGGGAGCAGTCGTGAGCATCGACCTCGTCTGGGAACTCCAGTCAAACAATTCTCCCGTGATCCCGTAACCCGAGAGCTCATACATAGTGACCCGGGACAGGACCGGCTCTACGCCCGGTCCGTCCTGGGTTACAGAGCTTTTCGCTGCTGATGGTTGGGTGCGTTTCCTCGCAGCACTAGCCTCGCGGTTATATCTAGGCGTCATGCTCTGCCTTGCCCTTTTTGCTGTCCTGCCCGTCCTCTTCGGTTGGCACGGCACCGTAGTACAGAGCGGTTCTATGGAACCACACATCTCTCGCGGCGACGTAGTATTAGCCGCCCCTCTGGGCGCTGGCAGTCCTGTTCCCATGGGTGGGGTCGTGGAATACCGCAGCCCTGCGGAAGCCGAACCAAGCGGGGTCGAAAAAATACGCTTGCACCGCATCGTGGGAGAAAACACGGACGGCACCTTCGTGACAGCCGGCGATGCCAACGTTGACGTTGACAGCACCCCGATCACCAGAGAACAAATTAATGGACAGGCTCGCTTGCTCATCCCCTGGGTTGGACTACCGGGGCTGTGGCTAGCCAGCGGAGACTTCCCTCCCCTTGCACTATGGTCCCTATTGACGTTGGCAGCCGTAGCAGCAGCGGTTCTCGGAGTTACCAGCCGCCGACCCTTAGCGGACGATGGTGACAATGCTCCTCGTGACAACGGAGACGACGGAGACGACAACAACGGTGACCGCGATGAAGGTGACCTAAACGACGGCGACGATGATGACGCCTCGGGGTTGGAAAGAACCGAACAGATCCAGCAAGCTACAAGTTGGCCCGATGAGGCTGTTCCCTCACCCGTTCAAAGGGTCAGTACCGCCTTTGGAATTGTTGTAGCTCTAGTTGCTATGACAGTGCTGGGAGCCAGTGCTTTCTCCTCGGCCGCCTTCACAGCCACCACCGCTAACGCTGCCAATACGTTCAGCGCAGCCACCGACTGGGTCCCTCCCACGGTTGCTTTAGCAAGCCCCGGGACAACGGTCAGGGACACTGTGCTATTGAGCGCAACAGCTTCGGATGCTGTCAGTGGTATCCGTAAAGTGGTCATTCAGTATGCTCTTGCATCTACCGGCACATGGGTCACCCTGTGCACATCTGAATCCACACCCTACGCGTGCGCTTGGAACACGACGACTCTGCCAGATGGCGCCTACCTCCTGCGTGCCACAGCGACAGATAAAGCCGGGCTCAGCACCACGACCGAACCGATCCGCACCACGGTAGCCAACTCCTTTGCCGTGGTGCTAGCCGATCCAGGTGAAACTGCCCGCGGTACTATCAACCTCAGCACGACTCTCAGTAGCCCTGGAACGATCCCCTACACAGTACGAGTTGAATACACCCTCGCCGATACCAATAACTGGAAACCGATCTGTCAAAAACTCACAGCGCCTTATGACTGCGCTTGGAATACGACATCAATCGCTGATAAGGACTATGACCTTCGTGCCGTGGCCGTCTCCGGAACTAGCACTACCTATTCCAACATCGTTACAGATGTGACGGTGGACAACACTGCACCATTAGTTTCTCTGAAAGATCCAGGAGTCACGATCCGCGGCACCACAACCTTCGAAGCAACCGCCTCAGATGCGACCTCGGGAGTGGCTCAAGTACAAGTACAGTATCTGCGCTCTGGCACCTCTACATGGGTCACGATGTGCAACCTCGAAGAAGAGCCATACTCCTGTCGCTTCGATACCACCACCATGGCTTACGGCACCTACAGCTTCCGTGCTGTTGCCACCGACGAAGCAGGAAACACCTCGCTCTCTTCCGCCACATCTTTCCGCACGGTTGATAACACTGTCGCCACAGTCTCAGTAGAAGACCCAGGCGCGTACCTCACCGGCACCGTCACCCTTCGCGCTTTTGCTAATTCCACAGCCGGCATCACCAACGTTCGTATCCAAACTGCCCCAGCAGGGACCACCACATGGACCACACGATGCAGCGTAAACACTGCACCCTTCGCGTGCCCTTGGAACACTGCCATAGTGAGCGATGGACTGTACGACGTCCGCGCCATCCTGCTAGATGCCACCGGTAAAGAAACCACCTCCAGCACCATCACCAATCGTCGTGTGGATAACAGCCCACTGCGCGCAGCAGACATTCAAACCACCAACGGCCCCGGGACCGCAGGACGGATCGACAATGGCGACACCCTGAACTTCAGCTACAGCCAACTGGTAAACCTCACCACCGTGACACCAGGATGGAACGGGACCCCCATCCCCGTGACGATTCATCTACGAGACGGGAACCTGCTAGGACTGGGGAACAGTGGGGACACCATAGACATCCAACGATCTAATAGCTCCGTGAACTTGGGCTCGGTCAATACCAAGGGAAACTTCGCCAGGAGCTTCAGGACTGTTTATCTGAACGGCACCATGACTGCTTCGACGGTCACGATCAATGGGATTCCCCGCACCGTTGTTACCGTTACGGTAGGCAATGTCTCCAGTGGTTCCAGCAGCCTGCGCACGAACACCACCTCGGCGAACATGGTGTGGAGTCCACTCTCAGCAGTCAGAAACACCAACGGTGCTGCTTCATCCACGACACCAGTGACAGAGACGCCTCCCTTAGACCGGGATTTCTAATATCAAAACCTGTGGCTGAAAGCCATCACGGATCCTAGGTGCTCTGAGAACGTAGCAATCGGTAAGGCCACCACATAGGAACCGGTGGTGTGCCAACTAAAAAGATTGGCACCCAACCCTGGAAGTACGTACCTTTATGCAACTTCCAATCTATAGAGGATGGAGTCGGGACAAATTTATTGATACAGAACGAGTAAGAATGCTTTTTTCGATATACCGTTGGGGCCTGTCCCAGATACCAATAATATTTACCATACGGGTCAGAGTGACGTATTCAAGGAGGAGCAGCCAGATCATGGATCCTGAACGTGTGTCGCTGTTTTGTCCCGAAGTTCTACAGTCACTTCAAGAGTTCCTTGGCGGTGAAAAGTCTCTCTGTTCTCACTTTGTGTTGCTATACATTGATATGTGGCCAGGCCGTTTTAAACGCATCTACGATGCTGTGAAGGCCGGCCACCGTGAGGACGCCATGGATGCGGCACTGAGTCTGCGCACCGCCAGTGCCATGGTCGGAGCACAGCGCCTGAGCGAACTGACGACAGAGATCATCCACCTTCTTGACAGCGGAAAGCCCACCGCGGCAATCAAGACACTCGAAACGTTGCAGTTGTGTGGCACACAAACCATGACCAAACTGAAAATCGCCTACCTCACCCTTGACCACTCAAAATGACTACCCCAATACAATAAGGTGCGGGTCAAACCAAGTATTCGATGCCGCCATGGTGACCGGTTCATATCAAACGAGGTTCCTGATGCAGGGGTGTTCCAAACAGTCACCGTAGCAAGCAACCTTCTTCCTCGCAGGTGCCGCCTTCTGGCTCATCGGGGCGTCGGTCTCCAACCATGATTAGGGACGAAGAGCCGTTAAATGATGCTAGCCAAACCAACGGGCTACGGGCTACGGATGCGATGTTCTCCCACAATGTCATTGACATGGCTCTCAAGGATCAGACGTCACCAGGGCAGAATACTAAGGATTTCAGCTTCCGTTCACGTCAAGAAGCTAAGTAATGTCGGTCTACAAATTCTTCTAAATACCCGGTGGAAATAATACTTAATAAACTACTTTTGTATTAGGGAATGTATCGGATTTTGAGGAGGTCTCTAATAAACCTTGACTGTCCCGAAAACGATAGGTAATATTCCCTCAAAAGAATGGGAGCCGACTTAGCGCTGATTTACAATCTGAGGGCGCTGTGGCTAGTGACCTGCACCCGAGCAGAGGGATCTCATGAATCACAGCTCAGCGCGAAAATCTTCCAAGCATCTACAGCCACAGGCAACTCATGCTCGGCGCCGAACTCTCGTAACCTTTATAGGTGCAATTGCTGCTGTCATTCTTGCCTCTCCGTTGGTCTTTCTCGGGCCAGTCCTTGCCGCGACTCCAGTAGATCTTGGTACCGCGGCGGAGTACTCAGTCCTTGGCGGGACAACTGTGACCAATACCGGCCCATCAGTGCTACAGGGCAGCCTAGGTGTAAGCCCCGGAACCGCTATTACAGGTTTCCCACCGGGAATAGTGGGCGGGGCATCCCATGCCGGCGACGCGCAAGCGCTTCAGGCACAGTCAGATGTGATTATTGCTTATAACGCTACTGCTAGTCAGGCATTGACCGAGAGCGTAGCCGGTGACTTAGTAGGACGTACCTTGCCGGAAGGAGTTTACAATTCGACGGGTCCTCTGGCCCTGAGTGGAACTCTTACACTGGACGGACAAGGTGATCCCAGCTCAGTCTTCATTTTTCAGATCGCATCAACGCTAATCACAGCTTCAGCAAGCAACATCATTCTCACCAACAGTGCCCAAGCATGCAACGTCTATTGGCAAGTCGGAAGCTCTGCAACGTTAGGCACTGATTCCACGTTCAAGGGCACCATTATGGCTTTAACGTCCATCTCTGTAACCACTGGTGCCGTGCTGGAAGGACGTGCACTTGCCCGCAATGGTCAGGTCTCTCTGGACAACAACGTTTTCACTACCCCCGGTTGTGACCTCGTAATGCCAACTGTCACTCCAACCGCGACGGACACCCCAACACCGACAACCACTGCGATCGCGACGGACACCCCAACAGCAACAGTCGCACCTACAACTACTCCGACTGCTACAAGCACGCAGACGGTGACTGTGACAGCAACCACTACGCCCACATCAACAATCACATCCGTGACACCTGAAGCTACAGTGACTGATTCATCTACGACTAATGGAGCAGGCAACGGGGCAGGCCGAAACAACGGTGTAAATGTTGACACTGCCGCAGCCGTGAGTCATTTAAACGCGAGCGGCCCGATAGCCGGCACGATAATAGCCGGATTAGTCGGGCTCGCTGGCGTCTTCTGGTTGCGGCTACAGGGACGGCGAAAGCACTAGCGGATGAATGGGCACAGAGCGATGGTGAGTGGTCATCATCGCTCTGACGGTGGTCGCAAGTGGAGTGCTGCAGGCTTTGCCATCTTGGGTACGTGCGTTCTGGTCATAAGTATGGCATCCATGGCATCGACCGAGAGCAGTCCAATCAGCGTTTCTGCTACCTCAATACGGTCCGCGATAAGGAGCTCTGCGGCCCCCCAAAAAAATCCTGCCACCCCCAAGACCATTGCGCTTTCACCAACGTCCACAGCTCAGGAGAAACTACCTGGAATCGCGGGTCCGTCCGATGCGCAAAAGCCCAATACCGAAGTAGCGATACCTCTCCACATCAGCTACCCCACTATCGGAATGGATCAGAGCGTACTAGCGCTCTATCCAACGGACGCCGAAACACTCAGCGGATCCATCGTGCCGCCTCCAACACTTGAGGCTTACTGGCTGACAAATTACGGGTCGCCGGGTCCAGTATCAACAAATACCACATACATCGTAGGTCACAGCTGGGAAGGCCGCGGTTCGCCCTTTAACAACATCAGCAGTCAGGCCAAGCTAGGCGATCGGTTCATCGTGACTACAACGGCGGGAAATTTGACCTTTGTGGTCGAGAAAATAACCACAGAAACTAAGGACACTCTGCGACAAAGCTACATTTGGGACATTGTCCCCGGTCGACTAATTATCATTACCTGCTTCACTGAAGATCTGTGGGGGAAAAACATCGTCCTTCAAGCGAGCACCATTGGTTGACCACAGTAATACGTCCCAGAAGTAACTCAACTATGCAACTAACATCGTGTTTCCAAGATATTGTGCACCCAGCGGCAGGACTGCACAGCGGACCGAACCACAACTGAACCGCTGGGCAACCCTAATACCGTTACAAAGAAAATCTCTGTACCCGGCACACCGGGGTTCTTGGTGTCCTGGAGGATATTCGATTCAGTCTTGCGGGCCGTTACGATTACGTCTGGACCGAAGGCTTTAAGGAAAATTTTGGTACATATCAAACGTATCTTCCACCTGTAAGCCCAAACAAACACAAGTAAGATGTTTACCAGATCTTGCGTAGATGTCACAAGGACGTGGGAACTGCGCTGGTAGTAGTGGGTATCCTCTAAACGCCTATATTCAAACTAAATCGCATCGTCAAGAGTCTGTTGGACTGAGGGTAGAGCCGGGGTGTCGTCAAGGAGTGCAATAGCCAATTTTGATGGCCGCCGTTGCCAGATACCCATGGCTATCAGGCCTACTATCGCTAAGGCGCCGCAGATCAGGCCCACGATCGCAAAGCCTGCCCACGGTGCGATCTTGTCAATCATGACCCCGGCAAAAGGTGCACCCATGGCACTCCCAATAGTCATGGAGGAGCCGTACCACCCCATAGCCTCTCCTCGGCGCCTTTCGGATACTAGATCAGCAATATGCTCGGCACTTGATGTCAGGACAGGTGCGCAGAGCAATCCTGGCAGAATGGAGAGCAGACCCAGTGTCCACGCGTTGGTGGCAAAACCCATCGGAATAATCAAGATAGCCATGGCCATCAGCAGCCACAGCGGATTGATTGAACGCTTCAATGCTCCGTAGATAATGGCGCCAACGATGGATGCACCACACCAGAAGAAGAAGACAATTCCAAGCTCACCCACCCGATCGTTATAGCGCATCGTGGCAACCATGCCCACGTTCGTGCCGGCTAGGACGAGTCCAGCGCCCAGTGACGTGCCAAGAATCGCAAGTACTGCAACGTTAAGCCAGCGCAGGTTATATCTAGATCTGAGCCATAAGCGCGTTAAGACATTCTTTCCATCCAGTTCCAACTCGTGCTGATCTTCCACTGGTTCAAGAGGCTGATTTGGAGCATCAGCTACGGCCACGTAAGCCCCTCTTTGCCCTGTTCGAGTAGGCGGGTTTAGCCACATGAGAAACAGCCCAGCCAAGGACGCACTCACCCCAATGATGACCAGCCCTACAACAGTGTGCGTGGTCGTTGCGAGCAAAACACCAGCGGCTGGACCAATCATGAAAGTAATCTCTCCACCCATTGAATCCAGTGCATAAGCGGTTCGGCGGTGTTTCGGAGGAACCATAACACCCAAGGCTTGGCGCACCACTGAGAAGATGGGCACAGCGAAAAGCCCACCTATCACTGCCGCAACGATTAGCAGTTGGAAATTCAAAAATGGTGCAACGCTCCACACAGTAATTTCAGCAATAACTGAGGGCACAAGGGCTCGACGCAGTCCGTGGATGTCCACAAGCCGGCCTCGCCACGGTGCCCCAACCGCGATACCGATGGTGATTGCCGCGGCGACCAGACCTGCTGAGGCATAACTGAGCTTCATGGTTTCAACGACATGCAGGGACAGCAACACGCCTGCTGCGGCATGGGGAATACGTGCGATCATGGCCACTAAAAGCAGCCTACGCACATCCCGGATCACCAGAACATCTCGATACGCGGCAAAATTCACGTCGAAACTACTCTCTCTTATGCACCATCACAAAGAAGCAGCTGCACTTCATAGCGATGTTCCAATTTTATGGGTTCGCACTGCCCCGCGGAATCTCTACGGAGTCAACTGCTCAAGCAAAACCTCCACTGACAGCCCGAAACTCTTGCAAACGAACCACCACATCGTTTACTGCGGATCGGCTCGAGCCACGTTGCAGAGTCACGGCAAGCTTCTTACTGGGATCTTATGCCGCGATCAACAATCGCAAAAATCTTGATCAAATCGAGTAGTTCAAATGCAATATCACAGGAGCTTGAATGGATGGAATGGCTTTATTTCTAACATTCGATCACGACGTTAGGCTTCTTCTTAGGTATGACATTGAGCCCAGTGCCCAAGTAACGACGACTCAATAGACAAGCGGGAATTATCCGTTGATGCTAGGGGGCGATAATAGCAAGTTAAAAACGTCACCGAGGGCGGCGGTGAGTTCTTTTGCGGTTGCCGAGGCGATAGGTTCCAATGCTGCAGAGGACCGAAGCAAAGCCACACCCAATGCAGTGGACAGTGCTATCTGCGCGCGCAGCAGTAGCTGGTCACCACCGGTACCATCAGGCTGCCATCCTGCGATGGAGGCCATTTGTTCTGAGAAGTAGCGCAGCGTCTTCTGCTGGATATGTTCAGCCTTTTCATCCCCTGAGGAGCGCAACAACAAAAGGAGCTGATATGGATCTTCTCCGCTGGGCGTGTTCGCCACTTGGCTAACTATGCTCTGCACCACGTCCTCGATCGACGACTCTCCGGGGTCAGGTCGTTCAAGTTCCTCGGCGGCCCGGATCAAGCAGGCCTCAAAAAGACCCTCCTTAGAGGTGAAGTATCGGTTGATTAACGCTACGTTCACTCCTGCATCCGAAGCAATATCACGAACCGTCGTGCCTGCGTATCCATCACGGGCGAAGCGCCGTCGGGCAGCATGAAGCAGTAACGCTCTGGTGTTAACAGCGTCGCGGGGTCGCACCGGGACGGATTCATTCGAGGTGGTAGGGCTCGTAGCCGGGTACGGTGACATGGCAGCCTTTCGTTTCTTCCACAATACAGAGTCACCAATAGGATGTAAACGCGCTTTGACTTACTGTGCGTAGCGGCTACTATTCTTTAGTCATCAACTGTTTACAACTATCCCGGAGCGCAATGTCCACCACGATTAAAATGCCGGAAGCGGTCTCCGAACCCACAACGCGGCACAAACGCCGCACCACGCTCATCGTTATCTATCTAGCATTGGGCGGACTAGCCTTTGCGGCACTACAATCCCTGGTCGCTCCAGCGTTGTCAACCATCGGTCGAGAGCTGAACGCAACAACTGGCGACGTCAGCTGGATTCTCACCGCGTACCTGCTCTCCGCTTCCGTGTTGACTCCAATTCTGGGACGCCTCGGCGACATGGTCGGAAAACGTCGCATCCTCATTGCCGTTCTCGCACTTCTTCTGGCGGGCACCGTTATGGCCGCACTGGCCCCGAATCTGGGTGTACTGATCATCGCACGGGCACTCCAGGGCGCGGCCGGTGCCGTCATGCCACTGTCGATCGGTATTGTTCGCGATGAGCTTCCAAAGGAAAAAGTCGGCGTAACCATCGGCTTGCTTTCGGCAATTTTCGGAGTCGGCGCAGGCGTCGGCATTCTCGCTGCAGGTCCCATCGTTGAGCACCTCTCCTGGCCGTGGCTGTTCTGGCTCCCCGGGGCACTAGTGGTCATCGCCCTGATTGGCGTCATCTTCGGCATGCCGGAATCCCCGGTACGCAAACCCGGACGCCTCGATGTGCTCGGCGCCTTCTTCCTGTCTGCCGCACTGGTGTTCTTGCTTCTGGCTGTCAGTAAAGGCCAAACCTGGGGCTGGGGCTCCGGCAGTACCGTGGCACTATTCCTCCTTGGTGCGATTGCTCTTGGGGTGTTCGTCGTCGTTGAATTACGAGTCTCGGAACCACTAATGGACATCCGCCTGTTCAAGCTTCGTGGTGTTTGGACGGCAAATGCCATTGGCGTCGTCGTCGGCTTCGCGATGTTCGCCGCCTTTGTCCTAGTACCGACCCTCCTCCAGCTGCCTTCCGCGACCGGTTACGGATTCGGCAAATCCGTAACCGAAGCAGGCTTATTCCTGATGCCCACCGTCTTGATGATGGTTGTCTGCGGACCCCTTGCCGGAATACTCGTGAATAAGGTTGGCGCGAGGAGTCCGCTGTTCATCAGCGCACTCCTTGTTACAGCCGCATTCACCCTCCCTGCCATTTCACACGGACAAATCTGGCAAATTGTCGTCTCCGGTCTACTCACCGGCGCCGGGATCGGTCTCGCCTTCGCAACCATGTCAAACGCCATCGTTGAAAGCGTCCCAGCAGCCCAGACCGGCGAAGCCATAAGCGTCAACACCATCGCACGCACCATCGGTAGCAGTATAGGTACTGCCGTGGTCGCAGCCTTAATCTCCTCGCACAGCACCCCGCAAGGCCTCCCCTTGGATTCTGCCTTCACGATCGGCTTCTGGGCTTGCGCAGGCGTTGCCGCCCTAGCGATCATTGCAGCCTTGGCAGCACCAAAGAAATCAAAGCGCCGTCAACAATCACCTCCCCTCCTAACAAAAAATTTCAACAAAGCGCAGTAGACCAAGCTACGGTTCAGAACCCTAAGCTGGGGTATAGGAAAATAATCTAATGCGCCTATAGTTCTCAAAGGACCATTGTGAGCACTTGACTCTGGTGGTATTCAGGTGATTGCTTCTGGTCTTTGGTGATGTCTCTTTCTAGCCAAGATAAACGGGCGAAGTCGCAGTCTAAGAGTTCTGTTGCAGCAATGAGCGTGAGCTCTATTTTGAGTCGGAATGCTCTTGTTCTTTGCCGCTGATGACAGGTTGGTGAGCAAAGGAGGAAGACTTCCTTGGCAATGGCACGTCTAAGACATCGCAGAGGCTATTTCCTGGTATTTCCCTCGCTGGTGCGCTTGGCTACGTAGGCTTTGATAAATCGATCGCTGGCCATGTGTACCAAAGTGATTTGATATAAGAGTGAGTTCGCGGCCCTGTTACCGCTACGGTTGAGGCAACCCTGTTCGTCTGTTAAGAAGAGGCTGGAAACGGCGATACCCCGCAGAGAGTTGCACAAGCAGCCTGGCTATGTAGCCGCTGGGAATTATCGCCGGCTGTGATGAGGAGCTGGCTGGCGATGACCGTAAAAACTCCCTCTACTGCGTGCAAGGCTGTCTTTGCCTGCGCTACGAGAACCTCAAGTTCTCCATCGCAGACATTGATCTCCTCATCTAGGTAGACATATGTTCTCGCCAATCGCTTGAGCGTCGGACCGGTTGCGATTTCCACTTAGTTAGCGCTTGCATGAGTATAGGAAGGCGCGAGTTGGCTGCGGAGCTTCTCGATTGAGAAGATATAGGAATAGTCCTTTCCAAGGCTGTCTCACATCAGCAGCGCACCCCACTGTTGCTTTGCATAACTCAACCCTGGTCTGGGGGGGCCCTATGCCGAATACTTCGCATGCCTTCATTTTGCGTCGCTCCGTATGAAAGTGAAGTGCCCAATAGGCCAGTGCAGCCTAGGGAGTAAGTAAGAATATCTCTGCATTTTTATCAAGGAGAACGAAAGAGCAATATGTCGACGTCGGAAGCAAAGAAATCGAGTCTCCCCGGCAGGCGTCGCCTGTTCAATATCGCGAGCCAAACATTTTCGTCGCTTCAGATATATCCGAACTTCCGGCGATTATGGATCTCTAACCTGTTTTTCTTCGGAGGCGTATGGACCCATACGTTGATTCTGGGTTGGCTGGTATTCGACTTGACCAACTCCGCGTTCCTTACCGGGGTTTTCACCGCGGCACGGCTGGCCCCGATGATGCTGGGACCACTTAGTGGTGTGATTTCGGATCGTTTCAATCGTGTCAAGCTGTTGCTTGTAGCCTCCGTCTGGGCATGGGCCGCGATCGTCGTGATTGCCATCCTTGTCTCAATCGGCCGGGCTTCGTTTGGGGCAGTGTTAGTAGGTGGCCTCTGTATCGGCCTGGCACAGTCGCCGTCCCAACCGGCTCGATTTGCCTTGGTATTCAACTTCGTAGGACGCAAAAATCTGAATAATGCGAATGCGTTGAATTCAATCGTATTGAACATGACCCAAGTCCTCGGCCCTGCTCTCGGGGGTGCAATGATCGCTGTGTTCGGGATCGCAGCCTCCCTATGGATTTCTTCTCTGTGGTACGTAGTCTCGTTCATTGCATTATGGAAACTCAAGGATGAAGGCATACCTGCCCCGCATGTTGAACATGAACCGATCATGCAGATGCTCTCAGACGGCCTTAAAGCCGTCTTCTCAAGTCAGCTGACCAAGGCAGTTTTACTGGTCACCTTCGCCGCGAATGTCCTGCTCTGGCCCATCTATCAAGGTTTCATGCCAGTATTTGCTGAAGTATCCTTGGGCCTGGACGCGAGTGGGCTCGGCTGGCTTATGGCTTGCAGTGGCATAGGCGGATTAGTGGGATCACTGACTATCGCCACACTAGGTGATATCAGGTTCAAAGGCGCGCTCTTTGTGATCGGTACAGCAATATGGGCTATCTCGTGGATTGTGTTCGCTTCCGTCGCCTCGACCGGGGCCATCCCATGGTCGTTCGCTCTCATGGGACTCGTTGGACTAACCAGCGCACCGTTTGGGGTCCTGCAGAGCACTTTGCTACTAATGATGACCGAGCAGGGCGTTCAAGGCCGAGTAATGGGGATACAAGAGCTCACAATTGGCATCATGCCACTGTCCACGCTTGGCCTCGGAGCAATAGCCGAATTGACTGGGATCGCTGGAGTAGCGCAGATTAATGGCATCCTGCTCATACTCTTCCTCGCGGTTCTTGTTGTACGGGTTCCTACTTTACTGCGCTACAGCGGAATCCAGCCCCAGAAGTGATCCCAACGCCCTACACGGCTTCTGAGTCAGGCGGGGACAAATACGGATACACACGAATCTGAGACTAACAACTCCTGATTTACTCTTTGGCATCCAGATCCGTGCCCCTAAGATATAGCGCCGTCCGGAACAAGCCCATATAAACGGCAAAATCGTCGCCTGTAAGGTAGCGGACAAGGAGAGGGGTGTCCATTTGTCTGTGTGTGGAAAGAGATTTCGATACTGCGTCAGGGCCAAGTAGTACTTACCAAAGTGAAATCGAATTTGGCACATCAATCACTCTGAACCGTCCCGGGAATCATGGCGCCGTTTTGTGGGCAGCATGATTCTCGTGACGGTTCGTCCTGCGAAGTACAACGCCGATGATAATGGTCAAGAGCCATATTGACTCACCAGATGCAGCCTCTCGTTCGACACCAGTTTCGCCGTGCGGGTTTGCTAGGGTTGGGACTCGTGAACAGTCCCAATCCGTCCCCCTCGAATTCGGTGTGGCGTGTCCCCGGAATGCTGGCACTGCTATCGCTGACGGCGGCTGGCTTCGCCGGATTTGCCGCCCTCCTGTCCATGGCCCCACTGTGGGCGATACGTGGGGGTGCGGATGAGGCTGGATCCGGTCTCGTCAATGGCGCCCTGCTTCTGGCCACCGTCCTCACCCAAGGTTTCGTCCCTCGGCTGCAGCAACGCCTAGGGACCGGCTGGGTGCTCACCGCCGGCCTCTTTCTACTCGGCGCACCGTCCCTGCTCATGCTCATCTCCGATGAACTCGGCTGGATCCTGGCCATGTCGCTGATCCGCGGCGTGGGCTTCGGGATCTTGGCCGTGACCGGCTCCTCCGCGGTGGCCCACCTCGTCAATCCAGCTAGGCACGGTGCGGCCATCGGCGCCTACGGAGCCGCGATCTCTGTGCCGCAGCTATTACTGTTGCCCACCGGCCCCTGGTTGGCCGATACCCTCGGATTCTGGGCCGTATTCACTCTGGGCACACTCCCGTTACTGGGCATCATGGCAGTCCCGAGCCTGGCGAGGACCCTACGTGAGCGCCAAACACAGCAAGCCCGACCACGCACCGCCCTCACGGTCGATGACTCACACAAGGCCGCCGTTTCCGCAACGAATCGGCCCCGGGTCCCCCAGCTGCCGGGTGGACTGCTGCGACCGACGGCCCTGCTGTTTGCGGTCACCCTCGCCGGCGGCGCACTGATCACGTTCGTTCCGCAGATGAGCTCATCGCCGGCCGCGACCTCCGTTGGCCTAGCGCTATTGACCGGCACCTCAGCCATAAGCAGGTGGGGAGTAGGTGCATTGGCTGACCGACGCGGGACGAAATCATTCCTCTGGCCCCTAGTCCTACTCACCGTCGCCGGTCTCGTGTTCGCGGCCCTAGCCGTGAAGGATCACGACGCAACCAGGGTGCCACTATTCCTACTGGCCATGGCCCTGGTCGGCATCACCTACGGCGGATTACAGAACCTCACACTCCTTCTTTCCCTCTCCGCCGTGCGCCCTGCCCAGTATGGAACGGCCAGCGCCGTGTGGAACATGGGATTCGACGCGGGAACTGGTGTGGGCTCGGTGCTAGTCGGGGCGTTGGCTGCCGGGCTCTCATTCCCCACAGCGCTGCTGGTCACCGCAGGGATCTCGCTAGCGACCTTGCCACTGGCGTTCGTGCGTCAGCATATGGCCCCCCAGCATAATCAGTACCGATGAAGAACGCCGGCCCGGGCCCGACGTGCTGATCTGGATCTGCTTCGAGGGTATGACACCGCCTGTTGTTCAAGCTTAGAAGAAAGTGGGCACTCTCCTCCCCACCTGATTACGAGGATTGACAGGGGGTACTGGACAGAGTTCCCCCTTTGGCCTGAGCTGGCGCCGCCCTGTTGGTGCTTTCGGACTAGACGGCGGGCTTTAGATGTGTGTCTGCGATACTCTCATGGATCGTTTGACACTGTAAGCCCGATGTGATGATCGAGCAACGACCTCGATGAACTGCAATACTACGGCCTCGTTTTTGCTTTGGAGCATGGCGTATTTGCTTCTCGGTCAGTCGCCCAAGTGAACGTCCAGTAAAACTGCTACTTGACAAGACATACTTTAGGGGCTCTTCAGAATCCAGAGTGTAGTTTCGGTCTGAAGCCTCCGGATTCCAGCAGTGATCTGGCGACGTAGTTGGTGAGATTCCTGAAGCCGAGGGCAGAGCCTCGAAGGTGTTCCAGTCTTCCATTAACCGCTTATGCCGATGTTTGGGTTATGCCGATTCAACGGATGCGAGCCCTCACTGGCTTGCATAGTAAGGATAATTGTCGGCATAATCGCGGTGCGAGCGACTGACCTCTGCTGACGAAAAAGCCAGGGCTACGACACGTCCAGCCACAGCTCATCCTCACCCGGTGCTATTGGACGTCGGTTCCCAATTGCTGACCCCATTTCGGCCGTAATCTTTCAGCCATCGAGCGCCAAGAACCTTCTAATAAACAACTTCCTCAAGCCCCACCATGAGTTTCCTGCACAGCGGCGTTGATATCACCGTTGCAACATCTAGGGCTAGACCGCAACAGAAGGTACCTTAGCAACCAGCAGTTATCTCCACACCGACCTAGCGACATCGAAAGTGGCACTCAACACGACCAGAGCCACTGACATCACCTCAGCCACCCACCACCGCCACGGGGACGATCAAATGGCTGGCGTCTTTGGAGTATGCCGACAAGACCCCCAAATAATCTGTTCATTGATCGACTAATGTTGGGAACATCGGCATAAGCGATTAAATGCCGACATCGGCATTTAATTGTTTCAGTTGGGCCATTGGAGGTTCCAGGACGTTCGAAATAGGCCAGTACGTCTTCTGCTCCTCTGTTGAGGGTCCGTCCCAGTATTTTTGAGTTCGGTGAGTGTTGCAGGGACGCCAGCTTTGAGGGAATCAATAACCGCCTGCATGAGCTTCTTGCCTTGGGCTCGGTCTGGTTCCCGGTACGCGGTGATCATGCGTTGATAGGTGCCCCAGCTCGCTTCAAATTCGACGTGTGTATCAAGATCGAACAAGTCCTGGAGTCGTTTGCGCTGCTTCTCAGTGAGGAGGCCCGCGCCGGTGTGCAATGTCCGCCGCGCTTTGTAGAGCGGATCGCTAGCCCGGCCTCGGTATCCGCAGGTGACCTGCTGAATCCGCCGCCAGCAGACATCACATGCGTCGCCGGCCAAACGAATAACGTGGAACGGATCCATCACCGGGACCGCGTCGGGCAGTTCCTCAGCGGAGGCGCTCTTGAACCCAGAGAATCCATCCATGGCCACGACTTCCACCCCGTCTCGCCACGCTTGAGGGCGTCGTTTCAGCCAGGTAGCGAAGACCTGCTTGGAGCGGCCCTCGACCATATCCAGCAACCTAGACGGGCCGGTCTTATCCCTCACCGGGGTCAGGTCGATGATCACGGTGACGTATTTGTCACCATGTCTGGTATGGCGCCAGACGTGCTCGTCAACACCGATGATCTTTACCCCGTCGAAGCGTGTGGGGTCATTGATCAGCACCCGCCGCCCTTCGGCCAATACAGCCTTGTTGGCGGTATTCCAGGACACGCCCAGCCCCTCCGCGACACGGGCGACGGTGAGATGTTGACACACAATGCCCTCCAACGCCCACACCAAGCCGCGACGGGAAAACTTTGACCGTGGTTCGGCAGCCTGGGTAGTGTCTTGCCGCCAAACATGACCACACCCAGTACACCTGTAGCGGCGGATCCGGACCAACAAGGTGGTTGGTCGCCAGCCGAAGGGTTCATGGCCGAGTTCCCGGGTCACTGTGTCCCGTGAGATACCTTGGCAGCCGCACTTGCGGCACCATTCATCCGTAGCCACCACACGGCAAGCAATCACGGCACGGTCAGGAGCAAGGAACTGACCTGTCGCTTCCAGGCCAAGCCCGTCAAGGCGGCAGAAAGTAGTCAGGTCAGGGCATTGGAAGGTAGCGTTGAGCATGAGGGCCTTGCTGTGGAGAACGAGATCTTAGACAATCTGATTCTCTACCAAGGCTCTCACCTATACCGAAACGACTTCCCCGACCCGGAAACCACACACGGCAACCTGAACTACACCCTGCATTCGGAAGAGCCAGATAACGTATCAATCTGAGTGTTCCTCCAACCAGCCCGGTCCCAGCCGCCTAGTCAGCATTCCATTGAGACAGATGACGCGCGCAAAGCGGGGCTGACTACTAAGGCCACCGTGAGCTCAGAACGGTCGTCTTTCAATATTTCTCACCAAACACCATGCGGTAACCATCGTGGGACGAAAGATAAAAAGAACGTTTCAAAGATCATGGGTGCTATGAATTTTTCCTTCTAAACAGAGCGTTCTGCTGTATCTTTCATAATGCGTTGGTGCAGGGAGTTTAAGATCCGTTCGCAATCGAAAGCTACCGCTGCCCCTGGGGTCAGTGATTGTTCCTCTTGGCGCGCTGAACGTTTCAGTTCAGAATCGAGCAAATCGAGTCCCTCCCGAGCTTGATCGAAGCTTTCCTGCTCGGCCGTGCCCTCATCCCAAGAACTCATCAGAGATGCTACCGATTGCAGACAATCGCTCAGGGGCTTGCAGGTCTTTGGATCCAGCCGATTATTAGAGCCGTTGCCCCAGATCACAGTGGAGAGCACCTCTGTAATATCCCGAATATGAAAGGCGATGGCTTCCAAAGTGCTCAGGTCTTCAAAGCTGTCAGTGACATGTTGGTGACGGGAATGCAGGTATGCACGGGGGTTACCTTTACGGCTTTCATCGGCGTGGTACGCCGCTCCCCTAATCTCACCCACAGTAGTGTTAATAAGCCCTGAGCGCTGGGACCAATCCTCATGTTCCGGTGGCCAATTCTCTACCAACGCACGCGCGATGTCCTCTAGCTGACCGACAAGCAGGTTCCTCCCGCGAGAAACCTGCAAACGAGCGGCATCTATGGCCAAAGGGGGAAAGATCAGCAGATTCACGACCAATCCCACTGTGACTCCCAACCCCATCTGCAGGGCGTACCCGATTGAGTACGAATCCGCATCCTGCCCACCAACGATCAAAACAAAGAGAGCGGCCACGGGCACATAGTCTTTGCCCGCGCCCAAACGAGGGTGACCTGCTATCAAAACGCCCAACCCTACCGCTAAGGAAATACTGAAAATGTTCGGAGTTCCTGCTAAAAGAACGCCCGCGGCAAGCGCAATGCCTAAAAGCAGTCCCGCCAACGTTTGGACTCCTGCACGCATCGATCCCATCAACGTCGGGTACATGCTGATCAAAGCGCCCAGTGGAGCATAGTACGGATATTTATCAGCCACTCCGGGCATGTAACGGGCTAAAATCCATG
Organism: Arthrobacter sp. TMP15; assembly: GCF_039529835.1. NCBI lineage: Bacteria > Bacillati > Actinomycetota > Actinomycetes > Micrococcales > Micrococcaceae > Arthrobacter > Arthrobacter sp. TMP15. The sequence goes on along the minus strand of NZ_CP154263.1, from coordinate 17,251 downwards.
CCACTCCCACAGCCAGCGACGTTTTAGCGGCCAACAGCAGCCTCTGTCCTGCCACGCTCGATTTCGCCCAAACTAAGAACCGTTTCCAAGTCTGCTGCAACACGAAAACCACCCACCTGATCCGAATATCATCCGTTCACTCTCAGTGTTTCGGCACAAAGACCACACGTTACTGAACGCTTGCCAAGGATATGCCATGCCATGCCGACCACTGTCTGAGCCATAAATGTTCGTCAGCCGTGCAGTCGAGACAATGATTGCAAACGAATCAACGTTTAGCGTTCTCGGGGGCAGGCGCCGGCGACTCTCCCCCGAGAACTGCGATGCTGGAATCGTTCTCGTCGAGCATACAAATCGGGCTATACAACCGGAAGAAATGCCGCACCAGTGCAGACCTCGCAAATGCGATGTTCTAATACATTGAGGTCTTCGGCATCCGGCAGCGGCGCCACCCCAAAACTAGTATAAGTTACACCCTTCGAACACGAATTACGCTGTAGCAAATCGTCCATCCTGGCCTGCTCTTCTTGGCGAGACCGATAGCCGACAAGCCCAATCCGTACTCTTTTACGGGCTACAAAAGAAAGTAACGGATGGTTTTTATTCTTGCGGTCGGACCCGTTTGTGGTCAGGAAAGAATCCGTGTTCGAGGCCCCAGAGGATGGCCTTGGGTCGGTTGGCAACACCGATGCGTCGGTAGCAACTGCGAATAAACGTCTTAATGGAGTTCATTGACAGCTGAGTTCTATCGGCTATCTCGGCATTACTCAATCCTTGGGAGATGAGTGCGAGCACTTCAGCTTCCCGTTGGGTCAGGCCCTCTTCACGGCCGGGCCAGTTACCTAGACCCATTTTCGTTTGGCCTCCAGCGCCCGGGAACACCTGGCCCTCGCCTGTGTGGATGTCGTGGAGCGCGCGGACCAGCTGGGAGGCGGGCAGACCTTTGGAGAGATAGCCACTGGCCCCGTTAGCCAGTGCAGCCTTAACACGGGATTCATCCAGGTCCCATGAGTAGACAACGACCTTGCCGGCGCGTGGATTGGTTGCCAGTTCGTGCACGTCTTCCCGATCTCCTGGGGTTGCTGCGAACGTATCGTAGAGAGTGACGTCGACGCGTTGATCCACAGTGCAATTGAGGTCTAGTTCAACGACTTCCAGGGCAGACCCGTAGGACCGCAGCATCGTCTCCAGCCCCCGCAGCACGATTTCGTAGTCATCTACCAATGCGATACGTAGGCTTTTCATTCCCCCACTATAGGGCAAGCATCTTCACCCCTAGGGGTGAAGACACTCATCCTAAGTGAGGAATATGCTGAAGAGATGACCCTAATAGATACCGAAAGCGACAACAAGCCAGAAGATGAAGACTTACTTCAGGCAAGCTTGCGGGAATTAATCGCCCAACTGGCCTTAGTTGAGGACGAGCACAGAAGCACCACCGACCCACACCAGCTCGCGGCCCTAGCCCATCGTGAACAAGCCATTGTGAGAGCCTTGCGCCATAACGGGCGAACATACACATACCCAAGCACGCCCAACATGTTGAGACCAGAGATAATCCCCGGCCTGGAAGAGCACCGGATGGCCTCGAGATAATGGCCATGAAAGATCACCAGGCCAAATCCGACACCGACGATCCGGCTCCCTCTCCGTCATCAACAGCATCCAACAAACCGACTGGAATCCATGGCACAAAAAGTGGTGGTCAGTCATCGCGGTACCGAAATCCACGGTTACGTCCTTGCCCGCGAAGGGAACCGGGTGCACATCGCATGGACCGTAGCCTCTGGCCGTCGTCGCAGCAGGACCTTTCACGCCGAAACGGTTTTCCTTTCAGGGGACGATCGCCGCTGGAAGGAAAAACACATCCCTATCGAGCGACTCGATACCATCGGCCAGGGTGCCCTTTGAGGCTTCCAGATAGGCACAACCAGAAGCCGCTAACCCCTCTCGGTATATCCGGTTTAACAGTATGAACCGACTCACACAAAAGGATCAAGCACATCCCTCTCGTCTATGAGCTAACCTCAGCGTACTTGCCGCTGCCATTCAGGGCTGCATACAGCGTCTGCCGCGAGACGCCCAGATCTCGGGCCACCTTCGCCTTGGGCACACCCTGAACAATCCGCTCCCGGCCCAGCTGAACCTGTTCCCGAGTAAGCTTCGGAACCCGGTCGTAAACGCCGTTCCTTTTAGCAATGGCAATGCCCTCGGCCTGTCGCTCACGGATAGTCTTGCGCTCTAACTGTGCAATGGCAGCCAGGACCGTGAGCATGAACTCCCCCTGTGGCGTATCAGTGTTCAGAGCCGGGTTATCAATAAACTCCAAAGCAACGCCCTTAGCCTTGAGTTGCTCAACAAGAGCAAGAAGATCCGTCGTGGACCGCGCCAAACGGTCCGGTGACTTCACCCGAACCGTATCCCCGTCCCGGACATAAATGAGCATCTCTTGAAGCCGAGCTCTGTCGACTGTGTTCTTGCCACTGACCTTCTCAGCGAATAATCTATCGACAGTGCCCAGTGCTTCAAGCTGACGTGCCTCGTTCTGGTCGGCAGCGCTGACCCGCACGTAGCCAACAACCTGTCCCTTACGTCCATCCACGCTTTAGATCCTTCATCAGTTATGTCTAAGTATCCAGAAACTATACCCTGATTGACATACTCTGTGAAGGATCCAGACCTGCTCGCTCGGGTACACCCTGATGGACAACGGGTGTCTCTCTTGGAACGTTCGTTCTCTGCCCTGAGCGTCTTCAAACGATGAGTCCAACTGGACCAGTGCAGCGACAAAAGGCCTGAAAAGATGCCTCGTGACTGATGTGCCTCATAATCAACGCCCTGCAACACAGCCCCTGCCGCCGGCAACTGCGACCTCGAGCGATCACAGAACGCCGCCCATCGCCTCAAGGTTCTATGCCCGGCGCGGTAATGCACCTCAGCAAGAGTTCGCCGGTATCCTGTGAGCTAGATTCAAGCACCACCAGATCGCGCGCCACAGCGCAGAAGAAGAGATATGACTCCCACCACCAAAGAAGGACAGCGCGCAGAGCTACACAAAACCATCTGGCGCATCGCAAACGACCTCAGAGGGTCAGTCGACGGGTGGGACTTCAAAAGCTACGTGCTCGGCATGCTCTTCTACCGGTTCATCTCCGAGAACCTCACCGCCTACATCAACACTGGCGAGCACAAGGCTGGCGCCCCCGACTTCAACTACACCACCCTGCCCGACACACAGGCAGAGTTCGGACGCACAGAGACCGTAGCGGAGAAGGGCTTTTACATTCTCCCCTCCGAACTTTTCCCCAACGTCCGCGAACGCGCGTCGCAGGATACGAACCTAAACGAAACCCTCGCCCGGATATTCAAGAACATCGAAGGCTCAGCCGTTGGTAGCGGCAGTGAAGACGACATCAAGGGCCTCTTCGATGACCTCGACGTCAACAGCTCCAAACTTGGCCAAACGGTCGCCAAGCGCAACGAGAAACTAGTGAAACTCCTCGACGCCATCGGGGACCTGCCCCTGGGTAATTTCGGAGACAACTCGATCGACCTGTTCGGTGATGCTTACGAGTACCTCATGCAGATGTACGCTTCCAGCGCAGGCAAGTCTGGCGGCGAGTACTACACACCTCAGGAAGTCTCAGAACTCCTCGCTCGCATCACCGTCGTCGGCAAGACCCAGGTGAACAAGGTCTACGACCCCGCCGTCGGCTCCGGGTCGCTGCTGCTCAAATTCGACAAGATACTCGGCAAGGGTAATGTGCGCCAAGGCTTCTATGGCCAGGAGATCAACCTCACCACATACAACCTTGCCCGCATCAACATGTTCCTCCACGACGTGAACTACGAGCAGTTCAACCTCGCCCACGGCGACACCCTCACCGATCCCGCCCACTGGGACGACGAACCATTCGAAGCAATCGTGTCCAACCCGCCCTACTCGATCAAGTGGGACGGCGACGCAAACCCCTTACTCATCAACGACCCACGCTTCGCGCCCGCCGGTGTGCTCGCCCCGAAGTCCAAAGCAGACCTCGCCTTCACGATGCACATCCTGTCCTGGCTAGCCGTCAACGGTACCGCTGCCATCGTCGAGTTCCCGGGCGTGCTCTACCGCGGAGGCGCGGAGGCGAAGATCCGCAAATACCTCATCGACAACAACTACGTCGACGCCGTCATCCAGCTCCCACCGGACCTTTTCTTTGGCACGACAATCGCGACCTGCATCATCGTGCTCAAAAAATCCAAGACCGACAACTCCGTACTCTTCATCGACGCCACTGCAGAGTTCACACGCAGCGGGAACAAGAACAAACTCACCCCAAACCACCAACAGGCTATCCTCAACGCATTCACTACCCGTGAAGACGCCGAACACTTTGCCAAACTTGTGACGAATGAAGACATCGGCGCCAACGATTACAACATCGCCGTGACCTCCTACGTCGAAGCAGAAGACACCCGCGAAATCATCGACATCACTGAACTCAACGCCAAAATCTCCCGCATCGTTACAAAGCAGCACGAACTCCGCATTTCCATCGATGAGATTGTCGCTAACCTCGAGGGCACGAGATGAGCCGCATCGACGAACTGATCGCGGATCACTGTCCAGACGGTGTTAAGTTCTTCTCCATTGGAGATATCGCGGTGACTATAGCGGGGTTGTCTGGCAAAACGAAAGCAGATTTTACTGGCGGCAGTGCACGCTTTGTTTCGTATATGAATGCCTTTGCAAACCTCGCTGTTGACCAGCAAGCTCCCGACTTCGTTGAGGTCAGACCAGGAGAAAGGCAGAATTGCTTATTTGAGGGCGATGTCGTAATCACGGGTTCCTCTGAATCTCTGGCCGAAGTTGGGATGTCCTCAGTAGTGACATCAGGACCGATCGAGTCGCTGTATCTGAATAGCTTCTGTTTCGCTATACGTCTCAATAATCCTGAAATTCTTCTGCCTGATTTCAGCAAGTATCTCTTTCGAGGTGAGGCAATTCGAAAACAGATCAAAGGGACGGCGAACGGGGTGACGCGGATCAATATCTCGAAGGGTCGATTCTTAAAAGTACGAATTCCCGTGCCGCCCATCGAGGTGCAGCGGGAGATCGTGCAGATCTTGGACCAGTTCACCCAACTGGAAGCGGAGCTGGAAGCGGAGCTGGAAGCCCGCCGGAGACAATACGAACACTATCGGGAAAGTCTCTTGGCCACGGATAGCGCAAAATCGCGTCGGATGCGGCTGGATGAGCTGTTCAATTTGCGAGCCGGCAATTTCATCGCGGCTTCCAAAATCTTCGCAACCTCGAGCGATGTCCACTCCATCCCGTGTTTTGGGGGAGGGGGGCTGCGGGGGTATGTCACGGAACCGAACCAACGGGGTGATCTTGTGCTGATTGGTCGACAGGGTGCACTTTGTGGGAATGTCAAACGAGCGAGCGGTGAGTTCTACGCCACCGAGCATTCTGTCGTTGTCACACCGCTAGCTGGCGTCGATATCAGATGGGCCTTTCACCTGCTCACTAGTATGAATCTGAATCAATACGCTTCGAAGTCCGCGCAGCCGGGGTTGGCTGTGGGCACTCTCAATCGGCTGGTAGTTCAAGTCCCTTCGCTGGATGAGCAATTGCGTATTGGCTCAATCCTGGACAAGTTTGATGCGCTCGTAAACGACCTCAGTGTTGGTCTTCCTGCTGAGCTAGAGGCGCGTCGGAAGCAGTATGAGTATTACCGTGATCGGTTGTTGACGTTCGAGGAGGCGGTGGCATGAGTGAGGCGTCTGCGCGGAAGTATGATCCGATTGCAGTATCGAATGAGAGCACTGTCGTTGCCGAGTATGTGCCTGATTCGAAGGCTGAGGCGGCGTATCAGTCGGAGGCTGACCTTGAGCGTGAGTTGATCCGGTTGTTGCAGTCGCAGGCCTATGAGTACTTGCCGGTTACTTCTGAGGCGCAGCTGGTAAGGAACCTGCGCGCCCAGTTGGCGGTGTTGAATGGTATTGCGTTTTCTGATGCTGAGTGGGAGCAGTTCTTTTCCGAGTGTGTCTCTGGGGCGAATGACGGCATTGTCGAGAAGACTCTGCGGATTCAGGATGATCATGTCCAGCTGTTGAAGAGGGACGATGGTTCGGTCAAGAACATCACGCTGATTGATAAGCAGAATATCCACAACAACCGCTTACAGGTCATCAACCAATACGAAACACCACAAGGTGATGGTGGGGGGACGTACGCGAACCGGTATGACGTGACGGTGTTGGTCAACGGACTGCCGATGGTACATATCGAGCTCAAGCGCCGTGGCGTGGATATCCGTGAGGCGTTCAACCAGATCGACCGCTACCAGCGGGATAGTTTCTGGGCAGGCTCTGGCCTGTTCGAGTACGTGCAGTTGTTCGTGATCTCGAACGGGACGTTGACGAAGTATTACTCCAACACCACCCGCCGCCAGCATCTGATCGAGTCCGCGGGGTCTAAGCGTGTGCGCAAAACCTCCAATAGTTTTGAGTTCACCTCGTGGTGGGCGGACGCGCAGAACAAGCCGATCACCGATCTCGCGGCGTTCGCGAAGACGTTCTTCGCCAAGCACGCACTACTGAATATCCTCACCAGGTACTGCGTGCTGACCGCCGACAAGATGCTGCTGGTCATGCGCCCCTATCAGATCGTTGGAACTGAGCGGATCCTGCAGAAGATCGAAATCTCCACCAACTACAAACAACTCGGCACGATCGGTGCCGGTGGTTACGTGTGGCACACGACGGGGTCGGGCAAGACGTTGACGTCGTTCAAGGCCGCCCAGCTCGCGTCGAAGCTGACCTCGGTCGACAAGGTTTTGTTCGTTGTGGACCGCAAAGATCTGGATTACCAGACGATGCGCGAATATGACCGGTTTGAAAAGGGTGCCGCGAACTCCAACACGTCCACTGCTGTGTTGAAGAAGCAGCTCGAGAACTCTGCTGCGCGGATTATCATCACCACGATCCAGAAGCTCTCTACTTTCATTGATGCGAACAAGGGCCATGGGATCTACGGCGGCCATGTCGTGCTCATTTTTGACGAGTGCCACCGTTCCCAGTTCGGTGACATGCACACCTCGATCACGAAAGCGTTCAAACGGTACAACCTTTTTGGCTTCACCGGCACCCCAATCTTTGCCGCCAATTCTGGCAGCGGCGGGAACCCCCACTTGAAGACCACCGAGCAGGCGTTCGGGGAGAAACTGCACACATACACGATCGTGGATGCGATCACAGATAAAAATGTGTTGCCCTTCCGTATCGACTATGTGAACACCGTCAAGGTCGGCACCGTGGTCGATAAGCAGGTTTCCGCGATCGATACCGAAACGGCGCTCCTTGCCCCGGAACGCATCAGCAAGATCGTGGCGTACACGCGGGAGCACTTCGATCAGAAGACCAAGCGTACCGAGGGCTATACCCTCGGTGAGAAAAGGGTGCGCGGGTTCAACGCCCTGTTCGCGACAGCTTCGATCAACGCCGCCCGCACCTATTACCAGCACTTTCAGGCCCAACAGAAGGACCTGTCCTCGGACCGCCGGCTGAAGATCGGTCTGATCTACTCCTACGGCGCCAACGATGCCGTGGAAGACAGCGTATTGGAGGAGGAAGGCTTCGATACCAGTGCACTGAGCACGGACGCCCGCTCGTTCCTCGAGGCTGCGATTCAGGACTACAACACGACGTTTGGCACCAGCTTTGACACTAGCTCCGACCGGTTCCAGAACTACTACAAGGACCTGTCCCTAAAGCTTAAGCAGCGCGAGATCGACTTAGTGATCGTGGTCAACATGTTCCTCACCGGTTTCGACGCGACAACGTTGAACACCCTGTTCGTGGATAAGAACCTGCGCGCACACGGCTTGATTCAGGCCTACTCGCGGACCAACCGCATACTGAACTCCGTGAAGACCTATGGCAACATCGTCTCCTTCCGTGATCTGGAGAAACAGACGAACGACGCGATAGCTCTATTCGGCAATAAGGACGCCCGCGGAGTCGTGCTGCTCAAACCATTCGGGGAGTACTACAACGATTACACGGAGAAAGTCACAGAGCTTTTGACTATGTTCCCGTTGGGGGATCCGATCATTGGGGAGTCCGCGCAGAAAGAGTTCATCGGCCTGTTCGGCGCAGTCCTGCGCCTGCAAAACATCCTCACCTCCTTCGATGACTTCACCGGCAACGAGATCCTCAGCGACCGGCAGGGACAGGACTACCGCAGCGTGTACCTGGACCTGTACGCGGATTTCCGCAAAGACAAGACAGCCGATAAGGAACAGATCAACGACAACATTGTCTTCGAGATCGAACTGATCAAACAGGTCGAAATCAACGTCGATTACATCCTCATGCTCGTCCAAAAATACCGTGCTGAACGCGGAGACGGTGACGATAAGGAAATCCGTGCAGAGATCACCCGCGCCGTGGACGCCAGTCCCACCCTGCGCAACAAAAAAGACCTCATCGAGGACTTCGTCGACTCCCTCACCGCCAACGAAGGGATAGATCAGGAATGGCGAGCGTTCATCGCAGCCAAACGTGAAGCCGAACTCGAGACCATCATCGAAGCCGAAAATCTCCGCCCCGAGGAAACCCGCGCCTTCGTGGAGACCGCATTCCGCGACGGCCAACTCCACGCCACCGGAACAGCAATCACAAAAGTACTACCACCTGTCTCACGCTTCGCCGCGGCAGGTGGCCACGGCGAGAAAAAACAAACCGTTATCACTAAACTCGGTGCCTTCTTCGAGCGATTCTTCGGCCTCAGCTCGACAGAGAACCAATCATGACCAGTAGTGCCACGAGGATTCGTCAAAATGGACCGTTTTTGACAGGCTGGCGCGTCCGCGCTGGACAAGGTTGGAGTTAAGTACTTCAGGGCGGTGTTCGGTGAGGCAAAATCAGGCTCGGAGCCGTCTTGCATGGCATAGGTTTAGAGGCACTTAGGTTATGGGACACCACGCCCCTGAAGAGTATGAGCAAAGCTACTATGCTCATGAAATCAGCTCGTTATCCTACGACGCGCACCACAAAACGACGGCATGATTCTTGGGAAGGTTCACAATGACTGATCACGGCAAGTCATTCCTGGCACGACTCGTCGCGCCGTCGGGACGCACATCCGCGGGACGCACGATCGTTCGTCTAGTACTGGGGGCAATGCTTGCGTTCGCCGGCGTCAGCCATCTGACAGTCGCCCGCGAGGAATTCCAGGCGCAGGTCCCGAAGTTCGTGCCCCTTGATGCCGACCTGGTCGTCGTAGCTTCCGGCATTGTCGAGATCACCCTTGGTGCGGCGCTGATGTTGCTCGCGCGGCGGCGCGTCCCTGTGGGTTGGGTGGTGGCACTGTTCTTTATCGCCGTCTTCCCCGGGAACATAGCCCAGTGGCTGCATGCGCGCGACGGCTTTGGGCTCGACACCGACTCCAAGCGTCTGGTGCGACTCTTCTTCCAGCCAGTGCTCATCGCGGTGACCTTATGGTCCACCGGCGCTTGGAAAGACCGGCCCCGGGTTTCCTCAACGCACTCCGTCACCCCTCAGGACGACCGAAAGTAGCCGCGGAGGCATTCTTTTCCTTCGAAAGACAGGCTAGCCATCCGCTTTCAAAAACTCCGGCAAAGCCGGATTATCAAGCACAGAAGTACCACCCTGTCATGACGAAAAGGCAACACAGACCATCTTGAGGGGTGTTGTAACGCATGGGATTCGAGACGCTTTGGTTATGAGACAGTCCAAGGCCATTTTTGCTCCATCCGAGCGGTAACAGGCTAAGGGATGAGAGTTTGCTGTTCAAATCCGCAGGAAAGGCTCTCAGTAGATTGATTCAGCGACGCTAGGTGCCCGCAAGCGAAACCTAGAAAGGAACAACATAGCTATAATGCTCTCCGGCCCTCGTATGGCGATCTCGTTGTGGGACAGCTCTTGTGTGATGGGTTTAGTGGTTTTGGGACGCTATTTTTGAACTGTTCAGACTCGTCTGACGCCGACGTACCAGTCGGCCAACTCCTGGTCCATGTACGCAAGAATGCGGAGTAGGTCACTGAATCGCGCTTGTACATTGGATTCCAGTAGTTGCTCTCCATGAGCCACCCGGTCTCGGAGGCTGTGTAGTCTTTTCAGGGGTTCACAGACTTGCCCGTATACCGGCGTCTCCAGAATCGGCTTTAGGGAACGCATGGGCAATGGATTCCTCCCAGACGAGGATCTTTGGGGCGCTTACCCGAGGCCGGTTCGGATTGGGAAGGATACTCGGCCACGTACCATAGTTCAGCTGGGCCAACAGGTCGCCGTGCGAAATGGGAGCATGATTCCGTGGACGATTCGGACGACGCTTGTCCCTGCTTGTCTGTGCGTCTATTAGCGTTCTTAGACTGCGCTGACACCAATGATATCGCAGAAGAGGGTCTGGCCACGTTGCGTCACCTCACATAGGCCACAATTGACGGTATGGATATGGAACTACACGGCGTACACGCAGTCAATGACAGGATACTAAGGTGCCATCGCCTCAGAGCCTACGTTTTGGCTCATGACCGCACTCCCCTGACCGACGGACATATTGACGTCTACTCAGACAATACAAATGCCAAGAACACGAACTTCCAGCATCGCGTTAATGTCCAAGTCAAGGGCCGAGGAATCAAGGCTGGTAAGAACCCGCCGAAGTCATTCTCCGTAGAGGCAGCGGACCTTCGAGGCCTCTTAGAACTCCGTGGTGTTCTCTATTTCGTTGTTTCCATCAATAAGAAATCTCTCAATGCCAGTGTGATGTATGCACAACTCACACCGTTCAAGATCCAGAGCCTACTGAAGAACGTTCCAGCTAGCGGCAATGTCAGCATCCGACTCGAACCTTTTCCTCAAGAGCCCGCCGGAATTGAGAAGGTCGTTCGGTTTGCGGCGAAGGCACAGTCGGAGGACCCTCAGGCACAAATTGATATCAGCTTACTCAAGGATCCTGTAAGTATCACTCTGCATTCTGACAAGGACCTTGACCTTTCGTCTCCCCTGACTCTAACGCGAGACACGACCAACTATTCTGTCTCCTACGAATTCGACGATGGCTCCAGAATATTCGTCGATCACGAACTGAGGATCATTCCAGGGGAATACCAAGCGATCCCCAGCGATATCCACGTTGAAGCCGGCGCCTTTGAATACACGAATCCAAGCCTGAAGAAGACGGACACTATGACCGTTGAGGTCACCCTTTCCAAAGGAGTCACGATGACCCTGTCGACGGATGACTCAGGACTGAAATCCCCTGGCAGCATTAATGTGTCCATGCGCCCTACCCTCAAGGAACGCCTCCATGATCTCAGTTTCTTCTTCACATGCCTTGACGATCAGTCCCTCAGAATCAACGGCACCCTTCACAAGATGCATCTGACCGCCAATGAAGACACCGGAGATCTTCGCAAACACCTCCACTTCCTAGAAACCATCGCCACACTGTGCGAACACTTGGGTGTAGACACGGGCCTAGTGGACCTCAAATCTCTTGAAAGCCGCAGGGGTGATCAGCTACTTGCTCTTGAAGGAGTGATGCTCCACAACGACGAGATTTCCATGGAACACCAACGCATTGGAAGAATCGCCCAACCAATTGGAGAGTGGAGTATTCAACTCATGGCGCTCGAGGATCAGAGCTCGAATAAATGGCGCTTGCACGGGGTCTTCGATCCAGACAGGCCCGGTCACCTCGTCTCTCGATCTACTGAGCCCAACGGTGTTGCCGTCGTAGTCACCGCATACGACGTCTTGGAATACAAGTACTTACCATTCACACTGAACCTGCGCCTAGAGAATCTGGTCGCTGCATATCAAAAGGTCTCAAGCCACGAAGGAACTGATGATCGAGCCACTGATACGGTTCTGAATCTCATTCGTGCTGCTGATGACGTCCCCCTTAGACGGGAGGAGTTCCTCACCGCCGCATCGGAACTCAACACCTGGCTCATATCAAAGTACGGACAGCAGCCCACCTGCCTGATCAACGGCTGGCAAATAACGGCCCGAACCGGGAACCTATCCAAACTCGACGAAGATTCCATTCGGAAACTCAAACACCAAGCCGCGCGAGACGAAAGCGAACGCAGCACAGTAATTCAAGTTGCCTGTGCCATCCTGCTTCAAGACAGTGGAGAAAGAGACTACTGCCTTAGTCTTCTCGACGCTCCTTCGGCCACACTGTTCCGAACCTGGCCCATTTGGCGCCTCTCAGAAGCCAGCACAAGTATCCACCAAAGAAGTCAACACCAAGATACTCCTACAGATGCCTCAAGGCCTGATAATGAAGCAGCATCTCTAACTACAGGACACGCTAAAGCATTATAGGCGGTATTTGATGAATCTGACCAAACTTCTCGAAAAACACCTAAAAACTCGCAATCAAGTAAACCTGAGGCAGATCTTCCCGTGGACAATTGTCTCTCTAACGGAGCTCGAATGGCCCTGATTTAGCCCTAATCTAAGTGTCACTTAACTCATGAGCCGGACAGGTTAAAAGACACTTACTCAGAATCATCAGGGTTTGTCATGTCCTTGCCTTCAGGGATTTGTAAAATTTCCACGGGCCTGCGCCCGTCCCGCTTTCGTCATATTGGAAACATCGTTGTAGAGCGTCTATGGAAGCCAAAATGCCTAGCAAAGACGCAGGAGTGAAGGCTGACGCCCCGGCAGTCCCATAGTGGCTCACCCAGTTCGCCGCGATTGCCTGTGCATGACGGCTCTTCAGGTCAGCGACCTGCTGGGGCGTGAGAATGATCTGATTAGCGGCCGCGTGTATGTCGACAGCGTAGGTAATCGCGTCCAAACATCCCTGAACCATTCTGGAATGGTCATTTATCGACAGATCGAGGGGGACGGGGATACGGACCTGGCGAATTATTTTCTGCAGGACGAATTCGAGATACTGCCTAATCAGGCCGGCGCCTTCCGTTGTTCGTCCGGAGCGAAGGTGGCTCTCTGCATCAATACGCAGGCGGTCGGGTTGCTGGCCGTGGCTGGATATTGGCGAGTAAGGGGCCCATCCCTGAAGCTTCTGGTGGTGCCAGTCAGTCTCGCCGTTCAAACGATCGAAGTACTTCTCGAGAGTCACGTCGTGGCTAAAGATGATGAATTGCAGTCCGTCCGGTCTTTGTGGTTGTTGGAATCGAGTTCGGATAGCTTCCATCAGGTGGAACTGATGCCCTGAGTCGAAGCTAGAAGTAGCGTCGTCTAGCACTACGAACCGGGGAGCCTTGTTGTGCTTCACTGCCGCAGACAGGTAAACGGAGATTGCTAAAGCATTGCGGTAGCTCTCTGAAAGCAGTGCTCGTGCGGATACGCCGCGACGGCCATGGAAAGACGACAATTCGACGGCGAGTTTCTCCTGGCTCCCGGCCCGACTTAGCGCGGGAACGATGTCCGGGGTGATCATGATATCGCTAAATGTCTCCTGATATTCGTGGCGCAGATCTTCGAGAGTCCGATTGGCCAGATCGGTTTCCGCAGTTGAAAATATGGCTAGGGCGCGCCCAATGAAGTCTTTCCAGCGCAGAAAGACCGCATGTCGAGTCCGCAATTCCGTCAGGTCCCGTTGAGCTCGTGCACGTTCAACGAGCGCGTATCGAGCAGCCTCCACTGCGGTGACTTGCGAAGCAATATGGACGAGCGAGGGTGGCACCGTCTTTTCAAGCTCAGAAATCGCGGCCGCAACACTCCACTTCCGCGCCACCAATAGTCCTTCGAGGTGAGCCACACGCTCAGTTGCTTTAGTCACGTCATCCTTGGTTATCCCAACTTCGACGGTGCTTCTTAATGCCCGGCTGAGACGCGCGGCATGCCCGGCCTCAAGGTTCTTGACATCCTCAAGAGCGACAAGTCGATCAATGAGATCGCCTTGCAAGAATGCCGTTTCAAGAGCCGCGAGCTGGCCTTCGAGTGTGTTGTAAGTGTCTAAATGGCCCGAAATTGTTGCATCAATCGGTGAATCCAAATCACCTCCGCAAAGAGGACACACATGAAGGTCCCAATGATCCGTGGACTTCAGGAATGCATCGGCAGCGACTTGCAGACGATGAAAATGAGCGCCCGCAGTTGACTCGTGAAGACCTGCAATTTCAGTGATGAGGGCGGAAAGAACTGTAGCGTTTCGCGCGGCAGGTAGGCTCTCTTCGGGAACGTTTGCGAGTGCTGTCTGCTCATCTGTGAGAGCGAGAAGCTGCTGGCGGACTTCTCCGCCTTCGGCTTTAAGAAGGACACTGCGGAGATCATCGAAATCCACTTCGCCTATGGTCTCAGGAAGATCGGTCGTGAGTGGAATCGATTTAAGGTGATCAAGCAGCTCATCGTTCCATTTTGACTCATCCGAGCTTGGATTCAATCCAGTTGCCAGTTCATACTGGGCTTTGAACTGACCAAGATATTTACCGTCTTCCCGCTCAAGAGCCACAAGATTTACTTCTAATTCGGCAATCTTAAAGTCGGCTTTGAAGGCTTGTGTGTTCTCTATGATCCGTAGCGCGCTTCGAACATTCGCGTACGATGAGAGCCCAAGCAGCCCGGAGAACGACCTCCCCCGCTCAAGAGCCGTGTCATCGATGAACTTCCTAAAAGTCGCATAGTCCATCAGAGCGAAATCCTCGTCCAGAGAGGAAAGAAGTCTCTCGGGTTCAACAAATCCTGTTGAACTGGATACAGTCCGTACGCCGTCACGTCGTAGCTGAACTTCGATACCAACATCACGTCCGCCGTCATCGGGACTGAGCGTGAGCTCGATGGTGGCAACGCCTCGAGTGTGGAACAGGTTGGAAAGATATGAGTCCGGCTTTTCCGCCGCCTGCATGTCAGCCAGACGCGGAACTGTCCCCTTGATGGCGTAGTGAAGTGCTTCGAAAACGGAGCTTTTCCCAGTGCCGTTTTGCGCAAATACCGAATTGACCGCGTTCGGGCGGAATTTGAGAACCAGTGGATCGCCCTCATTATTGATCCCGCGGAAGCCTTCGACGGAAATCCTTGAAAGGAAGTAGCGACTCACTCAGATTTTTCCTCACTCAGATTTTTCCTCACCAATTGGAGTCAGAATCGCGGCCGAAACGGCGGCGTTAAACGCGGAGCGAGATGTTTTATCGTCCGGGGCAGAAGACACGATCCCCAAGTGGTCCTTCAGGATCTTGCTCAGAGAATGGTCGATCTTATCCAAGGCTCCGAAGAAAGATTCCATATCCGACTCTAGATCCTCGCCCTGAAATAGTGACTCCACCACACGACCTCCTTGTCAGGATGCGCCAATTAGCGCCTCTTGAATGAATGTAGCCGATGTGAGGACTGTTCATGGATAGAGTCTCATAACCCTAGGGTTGCGTGACAACTGATCGAGACACTTTACGATTCCATATAATTCACGTGCGTCACTGTCTTGCAATCATGTCCCATAAACAAAAAAATGGAGTCGCGGTAGGCACCCACTGTTGCGCGACACTACCAAGCGCCTCGCGCCAGCCACAGCTCCGATAACCCCAATGACTAATTGAAAAAACCCGAACTGATAAGAATCCTCATTGCGACCATTCACTACTGACAGAGATTCACCTCCCGGAGAGTCTGGGCAAAGTAGCGAATATAAAAATAAATAATTATGTAAAGATATAATTATTTTTTTTGTAACCTGTCCCTAAATGCTTCGTCCAGAAAGTCGACAACTGTCATCCTATGCTGTGCAAGATAGTCGTCCAGATCGTCTCGTAGGCTAATTTCTATCTTGGACGAGAAGGGCTCCATACGTCGCTTGGATCGGGGCCGGCCAGGGCCGGGGCGAATTACCTCACTACGCTCTTCGAGCCTGGTACGTCCATCCATACCTTGCTCGGATGATATGGTCTCTGACGGCCTCGTCAGTGACTCGACAACATCCGCAATCGGCGCTTTACGAATTGATGATTTGCGTTCAATCGATGCCATTATTTCTCCCCATTTAATCGTCGTGCGTGCTTGACGAAAATCTCCGTCAGAACAGCGGCACCTGGACCGGACAATTTTGTTAGTGGCGTTCGTGAGCTAACGGAGTCCTGCATGGCTGTCCGTTGAGGTACGGCTGGCATCATCACGCTGTCCCCATACTCGGCCTGGAGTTCACCTATTTGGTAGGAATGCTCCCCCGTCAACGGTGCACTAGTTTTGTTGATGATGATGCCAGCGAATTTAAGCTCCGGGTTCAGATGGGGTAATGACTGGACTTTGGCTACAGTTTCCAGAAATTCAGTCACTCCCCTTACGGAGAACGCCGCGGCTTCAGTGACTGCAATGACTTGATCTGCCCAAATCAGGCCGTTAAGAGTGAGTCGGCCTAGGGCTGGAGGGAGATCGATCAGAATGTGGTCGTACTTTTCGAGCTCTACTGAGGTCCATGCAGCCGTTTTTAGCCTTAGTTCAGGTGTCATGAGCACTTCGGACTCGATGCGTGACAAGCTTTCGGAGCCAGGCACTGCATCAATGCCCAACCAAGAAGTAGCGACGATGGCCTGCCCAAGAGTGCCCGCCTCTCCCCCATAAAGGACATCAAAGATATTAAACTCACCCTCGGCTTCTAGTGCTGTCGTAGCGTTGGCCTGTGGATCAAGATCAACGACTAGAACTCGTTTCCCCAGCAGGCTCAACCCAATAGCGAGACCGAGGGTCACTGATGTCTTACCAACACCACCCTTACGGTTTCCCACCGCTGTTATCACTGTCGACATAAGCCCTCCTTGACGAATATTTACATAAAGAATGACAGATGTATGTCTATACGTCAATCTTTCATTATGTCTTGACGTAATTATTTAAACGTCGTTATTTCTTCACTAGAATCGAATTTCACCGGTCCCCAAGGCGGTGGTTCAGTTGCCTCAATATCTCATTGAAGCATGGGTTTAAATAATTCTGGCTATCTTTCATTACGTCATGACATAATTATTTATTGTGGCAACACTTGGCTTCACTCGTGTTGCGGTGCACGTGAGACTAGGCTCTGGGGCCTATGTGCGTGGGATCTGACCGATAGCCGGGCCCCTTGTATCTCAGCTAGGGCAAAGGCCATGGAAGTTCAACCGGTACTGCCTCTTCCATACGTGGGCGATCCAGTTCGATTTGGATGCCCAAAACGACGAGATACACGAGAACGATTACCGAGAACACAAGAGGAATACGTCTCTCAAAAGTCTTTTACGGGGTGGCTTGTGAAAAAGTGAAATATCCGACGATAGCGCGATTT